>CAYPUM010000030.1:0-16407 GCA_964413545.1 uncultured Roseibacillus sp.
CGCCTGCCCAACCGACATCGCCCCCTCCGCCACCGCCACGATGCTGAACCGCTTTCCCACCCGGGTGCGATCCCGGATGGCGCGCGCCACCTTTTCGACCTCGTAGGGGATCTCGGGGATCAGGATCACGTCCGCCCCGCCCGAAATCCCCGCCCCGAGCGCCAGCCACCCCGCCCGATGGCCCATGATCTCGACCACGATGATGCGATGATGGCTGGTGGCGGTCGAATGCAGCCGGTCGATCGCTTCCGTGGCGGTTTGCATCGCGGTGTCGAAGCCGAAACTGGAGTCGGTCCCGGCCACATCGTTGTCGATCGTCTTCGGCAGGGTGACAATGTTGAGACCGGCCCGGCTCAGCCGCAGGGCGTTCTTCTGGGTGCCGCCCCCGCCAATGCAAACCAGGGCATCAAGGTGATGCCGCTGATAGGTGTCGACCACCACATCCGTCATGTCCCGCGCCTTTCCCCCGATCGTCATGCGATGAGGCTTGTCCCGGCTGGTCCCGAGGATGGTCCCGCCATCGGTGAGAATTCCCGAGAGGATCCCGCCTTCGAGCTTCATCGTGCGCCCGTGCACCAGCCCGCGAAATCCGTCCCGAAAGCCGGTGAACTCCATCTCGTAATGCTTCTGGCCCGCCCGGCCCAACCCCCGGATGGCGGCGTTCAATCCCGGACAGTCCCCCCCGCTGGTCAGAACCCCAATGTGCCTCGTCATCTGCTCCCGACTGTCCTAACGACGCCCCCTCCCCCTCTCAAGCCGCAAGTCGACCCTCCGCAAGGACCACACCCGTTCGACGCCCCACATGGTGGACGCCGCCCTCCCCGGCGGCGTTGACCACAACCTTCGACAACGGCGCGACGGACCGCGCCATCCACCCGTCTGCCCGCCTGCGCGGATCTACTGCAGAAACTCCCCGAGTTTCGATTCAGCGGCGCTGATCCGCTCCCGGAATGTCTCGAACTTCTTGACGTTCTCGTCGTTCCGCTCGGGCCGGGTCTTGATCCAGTCTTCCAGTTCGTTCGTCGCCTCCCGGTACTCGGCGACCGCCTTCTTGAAGTCCTCCGCCTTGCCGGGATTCTTCTCGACGTAATCGGCAATGCTGCCCTCGCTCAACTGCACCACCCTCTTGAAATCGTTGATGAACGAGGCCGGCTCCGCGTCCCGGCTGGCCCCGAGCTGGCCCAGCTTCGTCTCGCCGTCGCTGTCGAGAATCACGTAGGTGGGATATCCCCCCACGCCGAACTTCTCCCGCAGCTTCTGGTTCCGGGCAACGTATTTCTCCGGGACGATGCCCTCGTCCTTGGGAAAGTCGAGGGTCACCAGCACCGCGTGCTCCGACGCATACTTCTTCCATTCCTCCTCCGCGAAGACCTTTTCGTCCATCAACTGGCACCATCCGCACCAGTCGGAGCCCGTGAAGTTGAGGAGCATCGGCAGGTCCTTCTCTTCCGCCAGTTGCCGGGCCGCCTCGTAGTCCATCGTCCACTTCCCGACCTCCGCCCCCTCGAGGGCCACCTTCTCCGAGTCAGAAGACGATTTCGCCGCAACCACCGCCGCAAACGTCACAACCAGCGCGATCATTGATAGTCCAATGTATTTCATACTGTCTCTTGGACGCCGCCCGGAGGAAATCATTCCCCGATTTCTCGTCAAGGGAACAATATTCTGCGATCCCCACTGCGAGGTGCGAGGTGCGATGTGCGGTCCCAGACTATCGAGGTTCCGCGGCCGGGCGGTCGCTACCGGGACGGGACGATCCGGAACCGCTTCCTTCCCTTGATCCGGTAGGTCTCGAAGTCGTCGTGATCGACCGTGAAAATCATGGTCAGGCCTTCCCTTTCCGCAAGCCGCACCAAGGTGGCATCGGCCAGATCCATCGGACGATCGGCGTATTGCCGCATGAGCTGGTCCAGATAGGGCGCATCGTCGTCGGAGATGGGAAGGATCGTCACCGCGCCCGACCGCAGAAACCGCCATGCGTTCGTGACATCTCTCGGATTCGGACCGAGAAGGTGGAAGAACTCCGCAAGGACGGCCGAGCTGGTCGCCAAAGGCAACCTCAGCTCGCCGAAGGCCTCTTCGCAGCGATCATGCCAGAAATCATCCCGGTCCAGGAGCCCCAGCAGTGCGCCCGTGTCAATCAGACCCGCCGCCTGCATGCGATCACCTCCGCTTGTCTTCAAGGATCCGCTTCACCCGCGCTGCGGCCTCCCCGGCGCGCGAGGGATCACCTCCCCGCACCGAGCCGAGATATCGCGCCGCCTCTTCGCGAATCCGGTTCTGCGCCGCCTCTTGACCGGACGCCCCCGCCCCCCGCTCCGCCAGCCACGCCCGGACAATCTCGGCCAACAGACTCCCCACACTGCGATTCTCCTCCCGCGCCGCAGCCTCCAAAGCCCCCTTCAGGTGGCTCTCCAAGCGCCAACTGTAGACCTCCGACCTCTTCATGCACCACATTGTAGTGCATCCCGGAAAACCCGTCAATTCATTCGGCCCCGTCCTTTGCACCACCATGAAAGCCGATCTCGCGTGTTCAGTTTTGTCGTCGTCGGCGATCGGGCAGCTTGATCCCGTCGAAGACAATTGTGAACTGCTGCCGCAAAGAGGGGGGCGTTCGAGGTCACGAATTCCGACCACGATTTGCCGCCTGCAGGGCGGTTGGAGATGGTCGGGACCGGGACCATCATGCCATGCATGCCCCACGAAGCGCGGATCCAGCTCACCCCCCCTGCCTCAGCAGGACCATGAACTGGAGGGGTTGCATGTCGATCTTCCTGCCGGCGAAGATGCTGGCGCCTCCGACGATGTCGACGAGGGCCCGCCCGAGGCCGAGTTGGCGGAGACGGGGGGCGGAAATCGGCTCCGGGTGGTCGTTGAAGTTCGCCAGACAAAGGATCGTCTGCTCCGGCGAGGTGCGGAAATACCCAAAGACATGGTCGTTGCCGGAATCAACGATCTCGGTGTCGCCGCGGGAGAGGGCGGCGTTGTTGAGCCGCATCTGCGTCAGCTTCAGGATCCCCTGATGAATGCGGTATTCCGCCGAGCCCGGCGCGCTGCGGGCCTCCGCTTTCGCCCAGTCAAAAGCCGGCCGGTGCAGCCACCGGGCGTCCCCCGCCTTCGCAGGGTCCGATTTGTATGAGTAGTCGTTCAGCATGCCGATCTCGTCGCCAAGGTAGATCAGGGGAATCCCCCCGATCGTGAAGATCACCCCGTGAATCAACAGGATGCGGCGAATCGCGAAGTCGACCCGGTATTCATCCCCGGCCGCAAGGGCGTGGCCCAGACCGCAGAGCGAAGCCGTCGTCCCGCAGATCCGGGCGTCCCCGGTCACAGGGTTCTCCTGGAACATCTCCCCTTCCGCGAAGCTCGTCTCGTGCTCGCCAAGATAAAAGCGGTTCAGGAAATCGCGGTGCCCCCGCGGATCGACCCCGATCTCTCCGGCGTCCCAATCGTCGAACCCCCAGCCGATGTCGTCATGGCTGCGGACGTAGTTCACCCAGGCACATCCCGCATCAATCGCGAAGCGCTTCCGCATCGAGTGCCGCAGGAGCCGCGCCCCGCGGGTCGCAAGGCTCTCCCACGACAGCGCCATGAGAAGAGGATTGTAGGAAATCGGGCACTTGTCGCGGCTGATGTACTGGGAGATTTCGGCCGGAGCCACGATGGCTTCCGACTTGAAGGCCATGGCGGGCGCCACGATGCGCGCCACCCCGTTGAACGCTTCGAGCAGACGGTGCGCTTCCGGAAGATTCTCGCAACTGGTCCCCTGCTGTTTCCAGATGAATGGCACCGCGTCAATGCGCAGAACCTCCACTCCAAGGTTGGCAAGGAAGAGCATCTCGGTCGCCATCGCCTGGAAGACCTCGGGATTGCGGTAGTTCAGGTCCCATTGGTAGGTGTGAAACGTCGTCCACACCCACTTCTTCAAGGTGCTCAGATACGTGAAACAGCCGGGGTGCTAGTCCGGAAAGATCGAACGAATATGCTTCTCATACTGGTCGGGAACCTCCCGCGTGTGAAACATCAGGTAGTAGTCCTGATACATCTCGTCCCCGTCCAGCGCCCGGCGCGCCCAAGCGTGCTCGTTCGAGGTGTGATTGATCACGAAATCCAGCACCAAACTGATCCCGTGGTGCCGCATTTCCGCCGCCAGCGTCCGGAGGTCCTCGATCGTTCCGAGCTCCGGGTCCAGTTCGCGGTAGCTGCTGACGGCATACCCGCCGTCGTCGTCGCCGCCCCGGGTCCGGTAAAGCGGCATCAGGTGAAGATAGGTGATTCCCAGTTCCTGAAGATACGGGATGTGCCCGTGCAGTTTCTTCACAGTCCCCGCGAAGAGATCCACGTAGGCCATCCCCCCGATCAGCCGCCCGGACTGGAACCATGCCGGGTCCGCCTCGCGCATGGCGTCCATGCTCCGCAAATCCGGCGACCGCTCGAGCCACGCCGCCGCCATCGCTTCCAGCAGGCTTTCCAGATGATAATAGAAATCGAAATGGTGACCGTAGAGTTCGAGCAGATGACGAAACAACTCCGGGAAGTTCCGGTCGAGCCGCAGCTCAAAGGCCCCCCAGTCCGGCGAGTTCACCCCGTCAGGAAAATGCCGGTGCAACTGAAACTTCAGACGGTCCAGCGTGATCCGGCTCTGGCGGTCGGAAACAAGCATGAAAAGAATCCCCTCAATCCTAAAGCAGGCGATACGCCATCGAGAGCGCTCCGACGATTCCCGCGTCCTGTCCGAGTTCCGGGGTCCGGAGGTAGTCTTCGAGCGGCGGGAGCGTCCAGTAGCGCCCGGCCAGTCCCTCGAATTCGCCCCGAATGCGCTCGATCAGCCCCTCCTGCTGGAGGACGCCCCCGCCGATCAGGATCACGTCGGGCGACCATGCCGCCGTCAGATCGACCGAAGCCGCCGCCAGATAGCGGGCCTCGAGATCCCATGCCGGGTGGTCGCCGGGAAGTTCCACCGCCGGGCGGCCCCAGCGCTTTTCGATCGCCGGACCGCTGGCCCGCCCTTCAAGGCAGGCGGCATGGAACGGGCAGGCGCTGACGGCCTTGCCGGGCTCGTCGAAGTCCGGCACCACCATGTGGCCGATCTCGGGATGCATGCGCCCGTGCAGCGGGTGGCCCTCGAGAAGAAAGCCTCCGCCGATCCCGGTGCCCACCGTCACGTAGCAGATGTTCCGGCAGTTTCGCCCACCGCCCAGTTCCGCCTCCCCGACCGCCGCGGCGTTGACGTCGGTGTCGAGAGCCACGGGAATCGGTTCTCCTATGCCCTCCCGAAGCGCTGCAACCAGGTTGAAGCCGATCCACTCCTTCTTCGGAGTGGTCAGAATGCCCCCGTATCCGGGCGAGTGCGGGTTGACGTCGGCCGGACCGAACGTGCCGACCCCCATGGCGCGAATCGGCCCGAATTCCCCGGAGGCCTCGCGGAAAAAGCGGATCGCTTGTTCGAGCGTTTCCGCCGGGCCGCCGGTCGGAAAGCGAACCTCCCGCAGGATCTCGCGGGGATGCCGGGCCACGGCGCAGACATACTTGGTCCCGCCGGCTTCAATCCCGGCGAGAAGCGGATTCTCCTGGTTGTTCATGTCGAGCAGGTGGTGTGGGGCATTGTTGGCCTATTCATTGTCTCCGTCGAGCGCCGTCAAATCGGGCGAAAGCACCGCGTCCTGATGGCGAACGTCCAACTCCATGCCGCCCGCACTCTGAGGGACGCGAATCGCGGAGTCAAAACGGTAGGCCCGAATTCCCTCCACCAGTCCCGCAAAATTCGCGCTCTGCGCCCGGTAAACCCGCGGCAGGTTGCCCGCGTGAGACAGCTCCGGGGCGTGATCCGCCGCCAATACCGCCAGATACTGGCCCGAAAGCGCCTCGTAGTCCGAACCCCGCCGCGCATAGATCAAGACCTTGTCGGCCCGCAATCCCCAGCGCATCGCCACATAGCGGATCGCCTGCCCCTTCCCGGAACGCAACGGAACAACGTCCAGAAAACAATTCGACGAAAGCAATACCTTCGCCGGCAGTTCCAGTTCCCGCAGCCGCCGCTGAATGCGCGCCCGCCTCGGCGCCTGAGCCGGATCATAGTTGTAGGAGATCTTGTAACGATGCTGGCGCCCCGGTTCCTCCTGAATCCACAACCCGGGAACCTCCGCCAAGGCCTCCCGGATCGCCTCCGGCCGCCAACGGAACGCCAGATGCCGCGCCCACGATTCATCCGCCACAAGGCGGCTCCCGTAGTGAATCTCGCCCCCAAGGTCCGTGATGTAGACGTCCGGCCGGGGCAGACCGTGCTCTTCGATCAACTCCTGCACCGCCCCAAGACTCCGGCCCGACGCGATCCCGAAACCCAGTTGCGGTTCGTTCTCGGACATCAACTCCCGCAGTTCCGCGATCGCCTCGGCGTCGCCCTCCAGCAATTCGTTCTCGAGGCCGGTGAACACGATGCGATCCTCGAGCGGCAGGGCGGTCCGGATCTTCTCCGTGATCAGGTGAGGCTGGCTGATGTCCGCCAGCAGCTCCGAGGTCTCCTCCAGATAACGCTCGACGTGCCCCTTCCACGTGTAATGCCGATGCACGCCGTCGAGCCCCGCCCGGGCCCACTTCTCCCAGCGGACCCGGTCCGCAAGCGCGTCCTCGAGAGCCTCCGTCATCGCTTCCCGGTCGAGCGGGTCGATCAACCTCCCGTTCCGGCAGTTCTCGAGAATGTCGCGCGGACCGCCGCAGCTCGTCGCCAGCACCGGCAAGCCCGAGGACGCCGCCTCGATCAGGGTCAACCCGAAGGGCTCGTTCAGGGCGGGATTCACGAAGACCCCCCCTTTGGACGCCGCGTAGCGGTAGAAGGACGGCACTTCTTCCGCCTCGTGATGCTTCGGAACAGCGGCAATACCATGAAGATCGTAGTCGTCGATCAGGTGCAGCAACTCCGACCAGACGCGGCGGGCGCCGGGATTCAGCCCCGCCAGGGTGTCCCGATTCCCGGCCACAATGAGCAGGTTCGCCTCGTCGCGCAAGGTCTCGCTCTCGCCGAAAGCGCGCACAAGGGTGGCGAGATTCTTCTTTTCGTCGGCCCGCGCCAGCGCCATCACCAGCGGACGGTCCGGAGCGTCCAGAAACCGCTCAACCTTGCGCGCCGTTTCCTCCGGAACCGGAAGCTCCCCGGGCGGCGCAAACCGGTGGATCTCGATCCCCGGCGGGATCACCCGCATCCGCTCCGGGGTGTAGTACTCGTAGACCGAATACTGCTCCTCGACCTCCTGGCGGGTGCTGGTGCACACCAGCGAGGCCGCGTCGAGACTCAGCTCCTCCGCCTCGATCCGCGTGCTCAGGTTGTAGCGCCGCTCGATCTTTTCGGGATCCCCGCCCCCTTCCAGCAACCGCTGCAACTTGGTGCGCCCAAGGGAGTGGCCCGTGAACACCAGCGGACACCCCAGCAACGTCGCAAGCTGGCGCCCGACATACCCCGCGTCCGCATAGTGCGCGTGAATGATGTCCGGCAGCCTCCCCGTCTCCCGGAACAACGCCAGCGCCTGATCCACGAAAATGTCAAGATACCTCCACAAGACCTCCTTCCGCAGATAACGACGCGGCCCCGCCGGAATCCGCTTGATCGCCGCCCCGTGGCCCAGCTCTTCATACAACCGGGCGTAATCCGGCGACACTTTCGGATCCGCCACCTGCCGGGTCAGGAGGTCCACCTGCCCCACCCGCGGGTGCCGGGCGAGAGCCCGCACCAGTTCGAGCACGTACTTGCACTGCCCGCCGGTGTCCGCGTCCCGGCCCAGCTCGAGGTCGCGCCCGCGGATCAGGCCGTGCACCGAGATATGAACCAGATAGAGGTTGTCCGATTCGTTGCCTCCATCACCGCCCGGCAACGGCCTCGGCCCCGGCTCGTCGCGCTCGAGGTGCTCCAATCCCTCGACCACCCCCTTCGCGCTGCGTTGCGCCGACCGATGGACGCGGCACCTCGCGGCCTTCCTCAAGGCCGCCTCGGCGTTCGAGACCAGAATCCCCCACACCTCCGGAATCTCGAACATCGTGGCGTCGTTTCCCGAGTCGCCCGCCACCACCACCTCCTCGAGGGGAACATCGAGCCGGCGGCACAGCCAGCGGAGGGCGTTGCCCTTGTTCGCCGCCCGCGGCAGAATGTCCAAGTCCCGCTTCGACGAGTAAACCGCCTGCGCCATGACGCCATGCTGCTCCAGCTCCGCCATGATCGACTCGAGCGAGGCCCGGTGCGCGTCGTGCCAGAACCAGCTGCTCTTGAACGGATTCTGACACTCCTCGGGTTGCGGGCGGGCGCCCTCATACTGCGACACGACCTCCTTCACCCGCTCAAAGTCCCATTCTCCCGACAATTCCTCGAACCAGTCGGCGCACACCTCTCCCCGGCTGACATCGAAGATCTGCGTGCCCACCCCGCAAATCAGAAAATCCGCCTCCGGAAGATCCGCCGATTCCACAAGGGTCCGCGTCTCCTCGATGGCGCGGCCGGTGTTGTAGACCAGAACCGGCGACGAACCGCGCTCCTTCAACCCGTCCCAGTAATCGGAAAAGGCCCGCTCGCTTCCCGGCTCGTCAAGGACCGTGTTGTCGATGTCGGTGCAGAAAAGACGCATGTCCACGCCGGAGGACCGGAACGGCGGCACGCCGCCGGCAACTCCCCCGGAGCAATGGGACCATAACACCCCTTCACGGATGCGCCAGCAAAGGTTCGATGTTTTCCGAAGGCGTCATTCCAGCCCCCTCGATACTCCGCTTCCGAATCCCGCCAGTTCGAGGTACGCCTGACCTAGTTTTTGACCCTGCGCTCCCGTCACGCGGCACGCGCCTTCCCGGCAGGTCGCGCCCAAGCCTGGCACACACCCCCCGAACCGCACCCCGATTCACCCCGTGCAACCCATGGGCCGAAGGTGGCGCAGGTTTCCAACCTGCGACGGTCGGCCGGGAATCCTTCCCGGCCCCTCTGGAAGGTTCGGAATCTCCCATCCAACAGGCCGCTCAAAACCCTCCAAGGACCGCCTCCCGCAGGTTGCAAACCCGCGCCACCTTCCCTCCCTCCCCGCGGCTTCACGCCTGCTTCACCACAGGGTGCGGAGGGCTTTATCGCATCGCCTCTTCCCGCATCCCCCGCTATCCTCCCACTCCCATGACCGAAGAAGAACCCTTCGAGGTCCCCATCACCCCCGAGCTCGACCTCCACACCTTCCACCCCCGCGACCTCAAGATCCTCCTCCCGGAGTACTTCCTCGAGTGCCGCAAGAAGGGGATCCTCGCGGTCCGCGTCGTCCACGGCAAGGGATCCGGCGCCCTGCGCGAAGGCGTCCACCGCCTCCTCGACCGCCTCCCCGAAGTCCGGGAATACCAATACCCCGCCGGCGGCGCCTCCGGCTCATGGGGCGCCACCTGGGTCTACCTCGAACCCTGAACAAGCCGTCAGTAGTGCCGCAAAGCCCGGCGAAGTCCGCCCCAAAGCGGTGTCGCCCGACTTCGCCCTTCGGGCTACGACGGCGCTTTGGCAGGGGACGGGCCGCGTTCCGGCAAAGCGGAGGAACGCCCCCGGCGGGCTTGTCCTGCCGGAGCGAACGATTGGTCAGCTACAGGGATGTGGCCCCTCTGGAGATGCGCCGGCAGAGCGAGCCTCGGCGAGCGGCGACGGCGCTTTGGGGGGGCGGGCCGCCAGCGAGGCAATCCTCGGACCGGCTGACGATTACGACGACAATTACGGGGGACGATCGGGAATCTCTCTCATCGGCATCCGTAGTCGTCGCCGTCGTCGTTCCCCGACATTGCAGCCCGGGAACTTGACTCATTTGTCACGAGTTCCTCGTTTCAAGGACGCCAGCGGGGCATCCTGTAACGCCCGGCCCTGCCCGTGCGTCAGCAGCAGTGCAGGGCGGAGGTCCGTCCCGGAAGGGGTGGATCGCCGCAACAACCGTTCTTTCCAGCCCCACTCGCCCGTTGTCCGACCCGTCCGACCCGTCCGACCCGTCCGGCGAGACACCCAACCCCACAGCACTGCAAGAGAAACCATCATGAAAACGACCCTGAGTCAGCACGCCGCACTCACCGCGGCCCGCACGATCACATCCCGCCCCGGCAGGGTTCTTCCTGTCTTGGCGGCCACTCTCACCGCGGTCCTCCTCGGGACCGGATTCGCTTCGGCGCAGGTCGCGCCCAGCGCCCTCCACGGTCTCAAGTTCCACGACCTTGACCGCGACGGCGTCCACGATCCGTCCGAGCCGGGGCTTCCGAACTGGTTGATCTACATCGACCTGAACAACAACGGGGTGTTTGATCCCCCTGATCCGTCCGGCACCACCCCGGGCGAGCCCTACACGCACACCGACCGGCACGGCAGGTTCTCGTTCCACCTCTCCCCGGCGGTTCCGGTGCAGGCCATCGTGCGGGAGGTCATGCAGCCGGGTTGGGTGCAGACCACGCCGGCGCCGATCGACCCGTCCGAGCCGCTGGAGGTCGAACCCAACACCCACTACGAGGGGATTCTCTTCGGCAACGCCCTCGAGGACCCGGCGGCGCGCCCGATCCGCATCGTCGGCCACAAGTTCCACGACCGCAACGAGAACGGCGCATGGGACGAGGCCGAGGAGGGCCTCCAAGGGTGGACGATCTACCTCGATGTGAACCGCAACCACCAGTACGACCTTGGAACCGACATCGGCACGATCACCGGCCCGCGGGGCGAATACGTGTTCATCGCCGCTCCCGGGATGACCCCCTATCCCTACCTCGAGGAGGTCGTGCAGCCCGGATGGTGGCAGACCGCCCCGGCGTGGGAGAATGTCGAAGTCGACCTCGCCAACGCCGTCAACGACGAACTCTTCGTAGTCAACTTCGGCAATGCCCGGGTCAGCCCCGAGCCGGGGGTTCTCTCCGGACAGAAGTTCCTCGACCTGAACTACAACGGGCAGAAGGAAAACAACGAGCCCGGCCTGCCGGACTGGATCATCTACATCGACGTCAACCGCAACGGAAAGTTTGACGGAATCAGCACCACCAACGAGATCTCGGCGCAGCGCGACATCTGGACCCGCACCGACGAGAACGGCAAGTATTCCTTCACGCTCCGCCCCGGGAATCACATCGTGCGCGAGGTCCAGCGCCCCGGGTGGACGCAGAGCCTCCCGTCGTGGGAGGAACGCTACCAATACATGGTTGAACTGCCGTCCGGCGGCGAAATCGAAGATCTCGATTTCGGCAACTACCCGTGGGGACACCGGCCCGGCATCCTCAAGGGACTCAAGTTCCGCGACCTCGACGGCAACGGGGCCATGGATCCCGGCGAACCGGGACTGGCCGGCTGGACGATCTATCTCGACCTGAACGGCAACGGACGTTTCGACTTCGGGACCGACATCGGGACCACCACCGCCAACGACGGCTCGTACGCCTTCCGCGTCGCGCCCGGAGTCTACAAGGTCCGCGAGCGCTGCCCGAAGAGCTGGACCCAGACCCTGCCGGACGCCTCCATGAACTACGAGTACAAGGTGGAAGTCCGCTACCCGGGCCATGTCATCGACGACCTCCTCTTCGGCAACTACTACCCCTACCAGGAGCTGGCGGTGCTGAGCGGACGCAAGCTCAAGGCCGACAGCAGCGGAGGAACTCAAGAGCCCCTGCCGGGGTGGACCATCTACCTCGATCTCAATGGCAACCGGCAGTTCGATCCGGGTGAAGACCGCCACACCGTGACCGCCAACGACGGCAGCTACGCCTTCAAGGTGGCGGCCGGCGACTACGTCATCCGCGAGGTCCGCCGCTACGGATGGCGCCAGCTGATACCCGGCGAGGACGAGAACTACGAATACAAGGTGACCGTCGTGGATGGCCAGCAGGTCGAGGACCTCGACTTCGTCAACGAGCCGTTCCACGTCCCGCCCGGAGTGATCACCGGCACGAAATACCTCGACCGCGACCGCGACGGCGAGCGCGACAACCACGAACCCGGACTCCGCGACTGGATCATTTACCTCGATATGAACGGAAACGGCCGCTACGACGGACTCTGCACCGACAGCGCCTGCCCGATCGACATCGCCACCCGCACCGACGAACACGGGAACTACCGGTTCCGCGTGCGGCCCGGCAGATACATCGTCCGGGAAGTCCTGCGGCCCGACTGGGAGCAGACCGAGCCCGGCCCGCCGGATTACCAGCACGAGGTCATGGTCCGGCCCGGCGAGGTCGTTGCCGGCAAGAACTTCGGCAACTACCGCGAGAACGTCCAGTTCCTCGTCCAGGGGTTCAAGTTCCTCGACCGCAACCGCAACGGGAGGCGCGACAGCGACGAGCCCGGCCTGCCCGGATGGAGGATCATCCTGACCGGCGACGACTCCACCAACCCGCAGGTCACCCACACCGATGCGCACGGCTACTACCGGTTCGTGGTGAGTGGCGGGTCCTACATCCTCCGCGAAGACCTGCCGGACGGCTGGGTGCAGACCCTGCCCGGACCGCCCGACTACCACTACGAGATCCACCTCCCCTTCGCGGCGGAGGTCGCCCCGCAGCTCTACAACTTCGGCAACGTCCCCGAGCAAGGCGAACCGGGAATCCTCTGCGGCGTGAAATGGCACGACCTGAACATGAACGGCATCCGGGAACGCAACGAACCGCCGCTCGATGACTGGACGGTCTACCTCGATTTCAACCACAACGGCGTCTACGACCCCGAAATCGAGCTCGCGGCCACGACGAACCACGTGGGTTACTACGAGTTCCAACTCCCGCAGGGAGAGTACGTGGTGCGCGAGGTGTTCCAGCCCGGCTGGAAACAAACCCTCCCCGGAAGCGACAAGGAATACCAATACGAAGTCGACCTCGAATCGGGACAGACGATCTGGGGCCTCAACTTCGGGAATGTCCAGATCCCGCAGGAACCCGGCGTCATCAAGGGCCTCAAATACGAGGACCGCAACCTGAACGGGCGCCGCGACCCCGGCGAACGACCGCTGGGGCGCTGGCTGATCTACCTCGATCTCAACAACAACAACCGCTACGACCCGTTGTCCGACCGCGCGACGTGGACCGGCAACACCGGCGAGTACAAGTTCCTGGTGCGTCCCGGGACCTACACCGTCCGCGAGCAGTGGCGGCCCGGCTGGATCCAGACCCAGCCCGACGCCCTCCACGAATACGAATACCTCGTAACCGTCCCGCCCGGGGGCGTGGCCGGCAGCCGCGACTTCGGCAACCACCGCCGCCTGCCGCGCCCGGGTGTCATCAGCGGCACCAAGTGGAACGACCTGAACGGCAACGGCGTGCGGGATCGCTACGACTACGCCGACACCAACCAACCGGCCGAACCGGGCCTGCCGCGCTGGCTCATCTACGTCGATCTCAACGAGAACGGCGTCTTCGACGATGAGTCGGCCGGCTCGTCGGTGCGGCCGGACCAGTGGACGCTGACCGACGAAAACGGCAACTACAAGTTCGAGCTTCCCCCGGGCGATTACATCGTCCGCGAGGTCATCAAGCCGGGTTGGGAACAGACCTTCCCCGGCCCCCCGAGCTTCGCCCATCGCGTCACCGTCCCGAGCGGCGGACACATCGGCGAGGTCGATTTCGGGAACCACGCCGAGGAGCCCCTCTACAAGGTCGAAGGGTGGAAGTTCCATGACCGCAACGGAAACGGGGTCTGGGACAAGACCAACAATGCCGTCTGCGACACCGGCAACCCCACCGTCGCGGCCTGCCTCGAACCCGGACTCCCGGGATGGCTGATCTACCTGCGCCCCGCGGGTTCGGATCCCTCCTTCGAAGCCGCCAACCAGTGGGCCACCAAGACCGGCGAGCACGGTCACTACGAATTCAAGGTGCCCGCCGGCACCTACATCGTGCGCGAGGTCATCAAGCCCGGCTGGGAGCAAACCCTGCCCGGCCCGCCCTCCTTCGAGTACGAGATCGAAGTGCCCAGTGTCCTCACCGTGATCCAGCACTTCAACTTCGGCAACAAGCGCAAGGACCAGCCCGCCGGCGTCCGCGGACAGAAGTTCCACGACGTCAACGGCAACGGACGCAAGGATCCCTTCGAGCGCGGACTGCCCGGCTGGACGATCTACGCCGACCTGAACACCAACGGCCAATGGGATGATCACGAGCCCGCGGTCCGGACCGGCAACAGCGGCCATTACCGAATGCAGCTCCGCCCGGGCGTCTTCGTCATCCGCGAAGTCCAGATGGACGGCTGGATCCAGACCATGCCGCCCGCCTCGCAGGCAGGCCAATACAAGGTCCGCCTGCGGCCGGGACTCTGGCTGGACGGCCTCGACTTCGGCAACGTCGAAGCGGAACCCGGCGAGATCCAGGGATACAAATACTATGACGGACCCACCGTCGACGGCGACAACGTGGGCCTTCCCGGATGGACGATCTACCTCGATCTCGACGGCGACAACCAATACGACCCGCTCGCCGAACCGGCCGCCGTGACCGATCGCAGCGGTCATTACAGCATCCTGGTGCGGGCCGGAACCTACACCGTCCGCGAGGTTCTCAAGGAGGGCTGGGTGCAGACGTTCCCGGACACCCCAGAGGGCGAACACGTCATCACCATCACCCCCGGGTCGACCACCCGCGACGTGGACTTCAAGAACAAGCTCGAAGTCTCCGAACCGGGCGTGCTGAAGGGGCGCAAGCTCCTGCTCAGACCCCATGCGGGTGACGACGTGCTCGACACCGCAAGCCTCTCCGGCCTCTCCGGATGGCTGATCTACCTCGACCTCAACCAGAACGGCCAGTTCGACCTCGACGCCGACCGGGCCGTCAGCACCGATAACCACGGCGAATACAAGTTCGTGGTCCGGCCCGGAACCTACACCATCCGTGAACTCCTCAAGCCGGGATGGACGCAGGTCCGCCCCGGACCCGGCAAGGATTACGCCCACGTCGTCACCGTCGAAGCCGGCCAGGTTCTCGACCACCTGCACTTCGTCAATGCCTCCCTCGACCGCGACGGCGACTCCCTCACCGACTACGACGAGGAGATCATGGGCAGTGATCCCTTCGACAGCGAGTCCGGGAACAAATTCCGCGTGACCGGCAACGCCCGCGAGGGCCTCGGCATGCTCCTCGACGTCGCGCCCGGACGCCGGTTCCAGGTGCAAACCAGCCCGGCGCTCACTCCCGAATCATGGCGGAACGTCGGCGAGCCGCTCACTGCCGACGACGCCACCGAGGTGTTCCTGAACCTCGACGAGCCCGGTCCCGCCGGCCCGCCCGCCGCCTTCTACCGGATCAAGATCATCACGGACTGACAGTTCGCAGGCATCTGGCGCCCGCCCCATCACGGGCGCCCTCACCCGCCCCGCCGGGGGCCACAACCTCCCCCGGCAGGGCGGGTCATTCCGGAGTGCGCCGGCAGAGTGCGCCCGGAGACGGAGACGGCGCTCTGGGGAGCCGGCGGGGCGCCATCCCCCAAAGCGGTGTCGCCCGACTTCGCCCTGCGGGCTACGACCGCAAGCCGCTGCGCTTGCCACCGCACTCCGACACAAACACCACGCCCATTCCTCGCCTTCAACCCACGCTATTCGACTGGGTAACCTCGGCCATCAACGGCGAACAGGCACCTCCTCCACCCACGAGCCCGACCCACTCCCGAACCGCCCGCACCTGTTCGGCCCGCACCTCCAGCAGGTAGAACTGAGCCGCGCCCGGCGTGTTGTGATCGGTCAGATCGAAATCGGTGCCTTCCGATCCCACCGTGAATGACGAGGAGGGGAAGGCGCTGAAGGGAACGCTTGCGCCGAGGTCCGTGGAGCGCTTGATGGTGTAACAACCTTACTGCAGTGTTTGTGACGCGAGCCACTCGTCGTAGCTGCGTTTCGGGATACTGAGACTCGACACGGTGAGCGCCGTGCCGGTGATCTCTTTCGCTTGGAAAACCAGGAATCCGCCCGGCATCTCGATGACCGCGCTGACATCGCCGGGTCGGCGCAACTGCGCTCCCGGGACTCGCTGCCGGTCCACACTGAGGTGTGGGAACTCCGGGCGGCGGGAGAAGAACCGCTCGCACCCTCCTCCCACCGCTCCCCCAAGTCGACCTGGAGCAGGCGCTCGTCGCTGGGATCGTCGGAGAGGATCATGCCGCCCGCAGGCACCCCGGACAGACCGCCGGCCGCCATGTTGCTCGCGGTCGCTCCGCTCGCCAACTGCGCAGCCGCAACGGCGCCACTGGCAAGATGCTCCGTCGTCACGGCCCCCGATGCCAAGTGAGCGCCGGAAATCGTCCCCCCCGCAATCTGAGACCCGCTGATCGTGCCGGTCACCTTCCCCGCCGTGACGGCATACGGCGAGGAGTGGAACCGCTGCCGCGGGGAGAGCACGGTGAAGGCGTCAGGGCTGCCATCGGGGCGCACCCCGATCTCCAGCCAGCGCGCTCCGCCGTCGAAAAGTCCC
>CAYPUM010000031.1:0-16295 GCA_964413545.1 uncultured Roseibacillus sp.
TTGTCATACTCCCACTTGAAAGTATGCACACCCGCGTTCACCGGGAACGAGTGGTTCTCCCAAGGCGCCTCGCCACTGCGGGAGAGTTGCTGCGCGCCATCGATGTAGAACCGGAAATAGTCATAGTTGGGTTCCGAAGACACCTTGAGATCGAAACTGACCGTCCCGGTCCCGAAGTTCGCGGTGTATTCGATGGCAGCCGTCTGGTTGTGGTTGATAACAGTGTTCCGAAGGCTGAGAGCGCCCTCCGAGGCTGCGCTGCCGCTCACTTCCCAACCGGCATCGGCGCCGGCCGAAGTCACCCAGCCCGGAGGAACGGCCGCTCCGGGGGGGAAACTCTCGATCACCAGCGTGAACAGTCGAGTGACGTAAGTCCCGGCGGTGGTGTTGGTGAAGGTGATCTCCGCGGTGTGGGCGCCGAGAGGCAACCCGTCCGCTCCGGCGTTCAGGGAGACGGTCACATCGACCAATCCGCCGGCCGGAATTGTCCCGGAAGAGGCGCTCAGATCGAGCCAATCGGCGTCATCAGCGGCAGTCCATGTCAGGGGCTGGTCCGCGCTGACATTCCGGATGGTGTAAATACTCCCGGTCGGGGTGAACGGTCCTCCTTCGGGTCCTGCCGACACGACCTCGTCCGAGGGAACGACGGACATGGCGTCGAATGCCTGACCGCTGAGAATCAGCGAGTAGTGTTGCTCGCCGTCGGCGAGGTTCCCCTTGTGGCTGATCGTCAGGGTGTGCAATCCCGGGCTGGGGGAGGCGAGGAGGATCTGTTCCACCGTGTCGACCGCGTTGTCTGCGGTGACGGCGTGGGCGGAAGGATTGTCGGGATCGAGCCGGTAAGGATATGCCGTGCCCCCGCCGGGCAGGCTCAAACGAAGGTCGAGGTCGTTGACCAGAACGGGCGTCCGGTCGTCCAAGCCGGTCTTGGCGGTTCCGGCGGGATCCGTCCAGCACAACGTCGCCCTGATCGGGTTCACGGCGTCCCATGCAAACACGAGGATGTCATCCGGGTTGGAGGTGTTCAGCACCCCCTCGACAATCAGGTTCCCCGAGGGATTCGAAAAGCGGGCCTGGATTTGGTCCGCCGCCGCCTTGGCGTTCATCAGACCCCAGCCGAACGAATAATCCGGCCCCGGATTGCCGAGGTCGTCCGCGGTGTGGACGATGAGCGCCTTCAGAGAACTCGCGCGCATGCGCCCGCCGCCCGAGAGATCATCATAGTACTCCTGCAGGAGAACGGCCGATCCCGCCGCGTTGGGAGACGACATGCTGGTGCCGCTCATGCTTTGGTAGTCGGTATCGGAGCCGGAGTCGGTCGAGTAAAGGGAGACGCCATTGGCAACGATGTCGGGCTTGATGCGTCCGTCATCCGCCGGCCCCCAGCCGGAGAAGCTTGACATGCTGCCCGAGGAGGGGTTGCGCGCCCCCCCCGAAACGGCGTCGTTCACGGCGCCGACCGTCATGATATTCTTGGCGACGCCCGTGGACATGAGGGTGTCGAAGCCGCCATTGTCGTAGCCGTCCGAGTAGGGAGACGAAGCCGGGTCGTAGGAGGCGCTCTGCCAGCCGCCCGAGTAGTAGTAGTAAGTGGCGCCGGAGGAAGGCGCGTTGTCGTTGCGATCGTTCCCCGCCGACTTGAAGGGGAGGTAGTATGGCGCCGCGTGGCAGATCTCATCCCAACTGACGGCGCTCGATCCATACTGTCCGAACCCGTCGTCCTCGCGATCGGCGCCGTGATTGTCCCCCCACCAGTGCGGGCCGGAGCTGCCGGACCAATTGCCGTCCGCCCAGCCTGCGATGAAGCCATAGGAATGATTCGAGATATTGATCTTTCCGGCTTCGCCCGGGAGGGCGGCCCCCCGCGAGGCCATCTCGGACTCGTCACTATTCCAGTCGTAGCTGTCGATGGTTACCTCGGGGGCCATTCCCCTGGCGTTCGCCACGACGCCCCCGGCGCCGATGGTGCCACCCACATGCGTGGCGTGAAAATTGCCGCTTGCGCCGTCCATGACGGTGACGCGTCCGCCGAACTCCTGGTGGGTCGCACGCACGGCGCCGCCGTCCCAAACGCCCACGGTCTGCCCGTTTCCGCTCAAGTTGTAGGGAGACACCTCGCGGACCTCGTGAACCGCGGTGGAGATGGCGGCGTTGGAGTTGTTCGTGATGTAGTAAACGGGCCGGCCATTTCTGACGGCCTGCAGTTCGTAGAAGCGTCCGGCCGCGGTGCGGCCGCGAACTCTCCATCCGCGCGTCCGCGCCACGCGCTCTGCTTCCGCTCTTCGCTCGCGGGCCCTCTCGGCGAGTTCAGCCACCATGAACGGCCGCCGGTCTTTGGCCGGAGGCCGCAAGGGGGCGGACTCGGCATCGGGCAGGAGTCCCGCGATGATCAACGCCCCGAACAACGCATTCGTGCGGCGAGACGCCTTCGGCCGGGGCGCCGCGGGGGGCACATCGGGGTTCTTCGAGGGACCGGGTTCATGCTGATGCCGGCGCCTCGGGGGCGGGGGGGCGGAGGGGGTTCGGATCAGCATGGCCACACGCTGCTATGGGTTATCAACGCTCTTTACCACACTACGGCGACATTTCAAAGGTTCGGTTTCCGAGGGCCGGATCGATCAGGCGTCCTTGACCGCGTATTTCCGTCCGCGGTTTGTCAGGCGGTTGTCGGTCTGATATCCCACGAACCGGACCTCGGGCGGGATCGAGATTTCGAGTTGTTGCCCGATGGCGGCATCCGGCAGCACCCGCACGGTGCGCTGGACGCCGACCTCGAATTTGGTTCCGAGGACGAACGATTCGGTGTGCTCCTTGAGAAAGGCGGCGTCTTGGGAAAAGGTTGCGGCCATCGGGCCGAAAGCTGGGAGCAAGGAGGCTGCGGCTGCAAGCCGGAATCTGCAAAAGGGGAAGGTCGCGCCTCGCGGAAGCGCTAAATTCGTTGTCCGGGGAGGTTTACTGAAAGGCTCCGGGTTTCGAGGGCGTTTCACGCTTTGAATTCCGAACGGAAATCTGCCGGAGCGGAATCAAATACAACAATCAAGACCATGAAGACACCACTGACGAGGCGATCCTTTATCGAGAACTCGGCGCTTGCCGGCGCGGCGGTTGCCGCGAGTCCGTATGTATCGGCCCAAGCCGGGGGCGCCGGCAAACAGGTGAAAGTGGCTCTGATCGGCTGCGGAGGCCGGGGCAACGGGGCCTTGGGGAACTTTCTCGAGGCGTGCAAGATCCTCGGGATCGAGGGGAAGGTGGTGGCGACCGCGGACGCCTTCAAGGACAAGGCGCAGGGCGCCGGGCGGAAGCACGGCGTGCCCGACGAGAAGTGTTTCGGCGGTTACGACTCGTATCGGAAGGTGATGGAGACGGATTGCGAATACATCGTGACGGCGGCCCCTCCGGGGTTTCGGCCGGTGCATTTCGAAGCCGCCGTCAAGGCGGGCAAGCACGTTTTCATGGAGAAGCCGGTGGCGGTTGATCCGGTGGGGGCGCGGAAGGTCATCGAGGCCGGCGAGGAGGCCAAGAAGAAGGGGCTCGGGGTGGTGGCCGGCACGCAGCGCCGTCATCAAGGCGGATATATCGCCAACAAGGCGAAGATCGAGGCCGGCGCGATCGGGGAGATCCGGGGCGGGGTGGTGCAGTGGAACGGCCGCATTCCCTGGATCAAGCGCCGTCAGAACGGCTGGTCGGACAAGGAGTACATCACGCGGAACTGGCTGAACTTCACCGAACTCTCGGGGGATCATATCGTCGAGCAGCACGTGCACAACATCGACGTGGCGTTGTGGTTCATCGGGCGTCCGCCGGTTTCGGCGCTCGGCTTCGGAGGCCGGGCCCGCCGCGTGACGGGCAACCAGTTCGACTTCTTCAGCGTGGATCTGGATTTCGGCGACGACGTGCGGATTCACAGTCAATGCCGTCAGTTGTCGGGCGCTTACGGCCGGGTGGGCGAGATGTTCACTGGAGCGACGGGGGCAGCCTTCGGCGGGGGCAAGATCGACGGCAAGGACGTCGAGATTCCGGAGATCAAGCTCGAGGCGGGCAACCCGTATGTGCAGGAGCACGTGGAGCTTCTCAAGAGCGTTCGCAAAGGGGAGCCGCTGAACGAAGCGCGCAACGTGGCGGAGGCGACGATGGTGGCCATCATGGGCCGGATGTCGGCATACACCGGGCAGTTGATCCGCTGGTCCGACGTCATGCAGAACGAGAAGTCGGACTTCTACAAATACGCCTGCACGCCGACCGCCCTCGATTTCGAGGAAGGCGACATCGAACTGCCGGCGGAAGTGCCTCCGGTGCCCGGCAAGGGCTGATGACGGGGACTCAAGTTGTCACCCATACCGACTTCAGATAGGGATCGCCCGGGAAGTCGGGGGGCATCGGGAACGATTCGAGGTGCGCCCTGCGAGTCAGGGCGCACCGGATGGCGCGTTCGAAGGCGGGGTGCGAAAGCCGGCGGCAGTTGGTGGTGCAGAGCAGCCAGCCGTGCGGCGCAAGGGAGGCGAGGGCGGCCTCGATGAGCCGGCCGAAGTCATGCTCGACACGGAACACGCGTCCGCGGTGGTCGCGTGAGAAGGTGGGGGGATCGAGCACGATGCCGTGGAAGGTGCGGCCCTGTCTGGCGAATCGCTTCAGCCAGTGGAAGGTGTCACCACGGCAGAAGTGATGGGCGGCCGGGTCGAGGCGGTTGCGGCGGAAGTTGTCGCGGGCCCGGTCGAGGCAGGGCCGGGAGAGGTCGAGGGTGGTGCTGACGGCGCCCGCGAGGGCCGCGCAGACCGAGAAGGCGCCGGTGTAGGCGAAGGTGTTGAGGATTTTCTGGCCGGGTTTGCAGCGGGCCCGGACGCGGCGGCGATTGTCGCGTTGATCGAGGAAGAGGCCCTGGGAGTATCCGGATTGGAAGCTCACACCGAAGCGGGTTCCGCGTTCGCGCACCTCGAAGACGCCCTCGACGGCGGGGCCGGCGAGGTGGCGGGGGGACTGGCGCTGCTGCGGGTCGAGGGGTTTCCAGTAGACGGTTTGGCCCGCTGATTCGCTCCAGCGGCGCAGTTCGGAGGGAAGTTCGGGGCCGGCGGTTGAGATCAGGCGGCGGTGAGCGAACTCCTCGAGGATGATGCCGGGCAGGTCGTCGCCCTCGGCATTCGCGAGGCGCAGGGCGTCGGTTTCGCCGAAGTCCATGGCGGCGCGTTTCGCGATCGCTTTATCGAGGGCGGCGAGCATGCGGGTTGCAAAGGAGCGGCGCGTTCCTATCATTCCGTGGACCATGAGCGAATGGAAAAGCCGATTGCGGGAAGCGGCCGGGCGCGGGGATCTGCTCGCCGAGGCGGGGCGCAACATCGACATGTTTCTGGCGGGGACGGGCAATCCGGTGGCGGCGCCCGCGGTGCGGGAACTGGTCGAACAAGCGGCGTGGCAGGAGCTGAATGATCGCTTCTACCAGACGCTCGAGTTCGGAACGGGCGGTTTGCGGGGCCGGACCATCGGCCGGATCGTGACGGCGGCCGAACAGGGGAACGGCGGCCCGGGAGGGCGGCCGGAACACCCCTGCATCGGAACCGCCGCGATGAACTATTTCAACGTGGGGCGCGCCATGCGCGGCTTTGTCATTTACGTGCGGAAACATCTCGGGGAGGTGGGCGCCCATCGGCGGCCGGGGTTTGTGCTGGCGCATGACACGCGGCATTTTTCGCGGGAGTTTGCGGCGCATTGCGCGAAGGTGTGCGTCGAGTTGGGGTGCGACGCGTGGCTTTTCGAGGGGCCGCGCGCCACGCCGGAGTTGTCGTTTGCGGTGCGCGAGCTCGGGGCGGACGGCGGAGTGGTGCTGACGGCCAGCCACAACCCTTCGCATGACAACGGCTTCAAGGCGTATTTCGGGGACGGCGCGCAGATCATCGAGCCGCATGCCGGCGGGATCATCGCGGAGGTGAACGCCCTCGATACGGACGCCTGCGAGCCGGTTCCCCTGGAGCAACGCGGCGAGGTGCGAGTGCTCGGCGACGAGATGGATCGGAAATACATGACGAAACTGCGAACGGTCGTCCTGCGCCCGGAACTGCTTGAGGGGTGTGCCGCGAAGGTGGTCTACACCAACCTCCACGGCACCGGGGGGCACATCATCGTGCCGATGCTGAGGGAGCTGGGGTTCGAGGTGTCGACCGTCCCGGAGCAGGACGCTCCCGACGGACGCTTTCCGACGGTGGAGTCGCCGAATCCCGAGAACGCCGCGGCCCTCGAGTTGGCGCTCGAGCGCGCCGGGAGCGCGCGGGCGGACGCCGTGATTGGAACCGATCCGGACTGCGACCGGATGGGGGTGGCGGTTCGCGATGCGGCGGGGGACATGGCGCTGCTGACGGGGAACCAGATCGGGGTTCTTCTCGGGTGGTATCGCATCAAGACGATGTTCGAGCTTGGGCTTTTGACGGAGGCGAACCGCGGCCGGGCGGTCCTCATCAAGACCTATGTCACCACCGGACTTCAGGAGGCGATTGCGCGGCGTTTCGGGATCGGGGTGGTCAACACTCTTACCGGGTTCAAGTATATCGGATCCAAGCTGCGAAAGTACGAGGAGGCCATTCCGCCGGACAAGCGGGGCGACTACCGTCGTCGTAGCGAGGAGGAGACGCGCGCCCTGCGGCTCGAGTATTCGAGGTTCTTCGTATTCGGCGGCGAGGAGAGCTACGGGTACCTTGCGGGGGACTTCGTGCGGGACAAGGACGGGAACGCCTCGGCCGTGATGTTCGCGGAGCTGGCGGCCCACGCCATGAGCGAGGGAAAGAGCATCCCGGACCTGCTTGACGACCTCTTCCGGGAGTACGGGGTCCACCTTGAAATGGGGCGGAGCCTCGTCATGGAGGGGGCGGACGGCGCGGCGCGGATCAGGCGCCTCGTGGCGTCGTACTCGGACGACCCGCCGGAGGAAGTCGACGGCTCGCCGGTGTCCATGTTGCAGGATTTCAGCCGCGAGGACATATACGACGAAGAGGGAGACCTCGTGCCCAAACAGGGCATGATTCTGGCGGAGCTCGGCGACGCCCGCCGTTTCGCGGTGCGCCCGTCGGGAACGGAGCCGAAGATCAAGTACTATCTGTTCGGCCGGGACGACCCCGCGCCCCGGGATCTCGAAGCCAGCAAGGCCATGGTGAGGGGCGGCCTTGAAGCGCTCTGGGAATGGCTGGAGGCGGACGCGGAGCGCAGGATGGGATGATGTCATCCCCTCCACGTGGCGGCGTATCCGCGGGTGTCGATGTGGATGAAGGTGGGATAGAGGCCGACGCCGCCGCGGAAGAACCCCTGGCGGCGCAGTTTCAGGGCCATCCGGTAGGCTTTACGAGGCGAGCAGTAGTAAACGACGTCGAGGGCCTGGTTGCGGGTGTGGTAGGAGCGGGGGACCGCTCCCGGGATCTGCGCGTTGTAGCGCGGGCATCGATAGGCGGAGGTGATGCGGCAGAGCGGCGCCCCGAGACGCTCCCGGATTTCGTCGGCGAGCCTGAGGGTGGGAACGAGGTCCTCCCAGAGGGACTCCGGAGGGAGGGCGTTCGGCACCTCGTTGACCACGTTGCGATGCGGGTCGATGATCTCGCAGGGGGCGAGATGGCGCAATCCGAGGCTTGCAAGGAACCCGGCGTAGCGGTCCTCGAGAGCGAGCGGGCGTCGGGCGTCGGGGGTCGTGGACTCATCCCGCGGGGGGCGATTGATCTCTTCGAGCACGGGCTCGGGCGGGACGGGGCCGGGGTCCGGCGGGGTGAGGCCGGGCGGGGAAGTGGCCAGCGGAGCGGTGGGGGAGGAGTGGATCGACGGGCGGTGGCACAACCGGTAACCGGCAAGGGCGGAGCCACACAGCCCGGCCGCCATCATTGATCCGGAGCGAATGAACCGCCGCCGCCGCAGGGTGGAGCGCGGGATATTCATGACAAGGCGAACAGCGCGGCGATATTACGGATTTCCTAACCAATGGCAAAAACATTTCCGGGACTTTTTGCCATGAGCCGCAAAGTTCAGGCGATGCGCTCAGAATCCGGCGTTGGGCGGCGGTTCGGGGTTGGCGTGGTGCATGTGCTGGATCAGGCGGGCGGTGGTGTTTTTGTAGCACTGGAGGGCTTCCTCGGGGGAGACGCCATCGGGGAGGGTGTCGATGGCGCGGACTTTCCGGCTGCCGATGCGGTCGAGGACATCGACGACTTCGGCCATGGTGTGGAAGAGGCGTTTTTCCTGTTCGTGCTCGGGGAGGCAGGCGAGGTGATAGCTGAGGAGCCAGGTTCCGTCGGGTTGGAGGATGAAGGGCTTCACGTCCATGGCAGGGTCGCCGGGGGCGTAACCGAGTTGGCGGATGATGTAGGGGCCCTTGCCGCCGGGCGCCCATCGAAGGTTGAAGAGGCGGACGTCGTGGTAGGAGTTGGTGAGTTTGTGGAAGTCGGACGCTTTCATCGAGCGGGCGGGGGGGAGGGTTTGTCGGGAGGGAGGGCGTTCCTTGGGGCCTTCATGGAGGTTCCGCCGCCGAGGGCGCGGTAGAGTGCGACGTGATTGCGCGCGATGAGGCCGCGACTGACGGCGGCCTGGTCCTGGTTGCTGAAGATGGTTCGTTCGGCGTCGAGGACGTTCTGGAAGTTGACGAGGCCGTTTTTGTAGTTGTCGCGGATGAGGTCGACGGTTTTGCGTGCGAAGGTGACGGCATCCTTGAGATGTGCGAGTCGCCGGCGTTCGTATGCGAGTGCCGCGAGGGCGGTTTCGACGTCGGCGACGGCTTCGAGGACGGCGTTCTGGTAGTTGAGGAGAGCTTGGCGGGCGCGGGACTCCTCGAGGCGGACGTTTTCGCGCAGGCGGCCTCCCTCGAAGATGCGCCAGCGGAAGGCGGGGCCGAAGGCATAGGTCCGGGAAGGGGCGCTGAGAAAGTCTTCGGTGGCGCCGATGGTCTGCAGGCCGAAAGTGCCGAGGAGCGAGAACTTCGGATAGAGTTCCGCGGTGGCGAGGCCGATCCGGGCCGTCTGGGCGGCGAGTTCGCGTTCTGCGGCGCGGATGTCGGGGCGGGCCCGCAGGAGGTCGACGGGAAGACCGATCGCGGCGGAGCGATCGAGGGTGGGAATCGTTCCCTTTCCGAGGAGGGGGTCGAGGGCGCCGGGGTATCGTCCGACGAGCAGCGCGAGGCGGTTTTTTGCGGCGGCGAGGCGGGTGCGGATCTGGGGGATGACCGCTTCCGAGCTGGCGAGATTTTCCCTTGCCTGGCTGACATCGATTTCCGGGGCGAGGCCGGCGTTTTTGCGGTCGGAGGTGAGCTGGACGGACTCGCGCTGACGTTTGATGTTTTCTTCCGTGACGGCGAGGCGTTCCTGCAAGGTTCGGTATTCGATGTAAGTCGAGGCCACCTCGGCGTAGATGACGACCATGGCGTCGCGGTGGAACTCACGGGTGGCGGCGAGGTTTCGTCTTGCGGCTTGGACGGCGCGCCGCAGTCCGCCGACGAAATCGATTTCCCAGCCTGCGTCGATCGTGGCGTCCGCGATCTCCGAGGGGTTGTCGAGAGGCTGGAACGGTTGGGATTCAGTGGCGCGGTTTTCGGTGAGGCTTCCCTGCGTGCTGACGAACGGGGCGAGGCCGCCGCGCGCCACCCCGGCCCGGGCGCGCGCCTCCTCGATGCGCTCCGCGGCGATGGCGAGTTCGCGGTTCGAGGCCGCGGCAAGCGCGATGAGTTTGTTCAGGGTGGGATCATGGAAGCGGCGCCACCAGTTGCTGATGTCGGGATTGGAGGACTCGAGGTCCGAGCGGACGGCGGTGTTCCAGTAGTCGGGAACGGGGATATCCGGGGTGGCGTAGTCGGGGCCGACGGGCGCGCAGGCGGGGAGGACGAGAGAAACGGTCAGTCCGGCTGCAAGCATCCGCATGACGCCCGCGTCATATCGGACTGGATTGGAACTGCAAGCAGGAGATTCGGCGGCGTCCTGTTGGGGGCCGCCAGCTCTCGAGCCTCGAGGCCGTGCCGCCCGCCTCTCGTCCGTCAGCGCGCGGGCGGTTCAGGGTCGGGGTCCTCGGCGAGTTTGACGGCCTCGAAGGTGGTGAGGCGGACCTTGGGGCTGCGCCATGCGTTTTTTCTGAGGCCGGCCTTGAGGGCGGTGTGATCGAGGAAGGTTCGGGCGTTCCAGCCGTGATCGACGGCGACTTGAGGGAGGAGGAGTCCGGTTTGGGCGGCGTCCGCGACGAGAAGACCGTGTCGCCCGACCTCGATGGCGGTGATGCGGGCGGCGCCGGAGGCGGAATCGATGGAACGGGGGTTGTGGAGGAGGGAAAGCTCGATGCGGAGATCGGAGAGTTCGGATTCGAGAATCGGAGGGCAGCGGTGATCGCCGATGGCGGCGGAACGGGCGGCGGACGGGAGGGAAGAGCCGAGCAGGCCGGGAGGAAGACCGTGCCATGCGCCCATACAGGCCCGAAGGCGCCCCCCGTTGCGCAGCGTGACGAACAACCCCGAAACGGGGATTTCCGAGAGCTGGGACGAGATTTGGACGCGGGAAGACCGTCTCCGAATGGCGGACTCGACCAACCGGCGCGTCAGTCGGAGCAGCGAAGCGGATTCGCCGGGGTTGAATTGGAAGCCGTGCATGGGTGGGGGCGGGCTCAGGCGCCGGCCGGGATGAGGACAATTTTCCCGCGGGCGCCGGGTTCCATGATCATGGCGTGGGCTTGCGCGGCTTCACGGAGCGGCAGGGTGCGTTCGGCCACGGGCCGGAGGCGGCCGGCCTCGAAGTCCGGGGCGAGCGCCCGGTAGATGGCGGCGCGTCCGTCGGAGTCGAGGTTCGTGAGGATCATGCCGCGGATGTCGCAGTCCCTCGACATGGCGTCGCGGGGATTGATTTCGACGGGTCCGCGGCATCCGACGACCACGATCCGCCCGTTGGGTTTCAGGAGTTTCAGGTCGTGACCGAGGTTGACGTTGGCGAGCATCTCGACGATCAGGTCGAGTCCGCCTGTCTCCCCGAGGAGATCTTCGCGATAGGAGGGATGGCCATGATCGTAAACACGGGCGGCGCCCTGATCGAGGGCGAGGCGGCGGCCGGCGCCGGTTCCGCCGGTTGCGATGACGTTCAGGCCGGCCACGGCGGCCAATTGCACCGCGGCGAGGCCGACCCCCCCTGTTCCGCCATGGATGAGGACCGACTCTCCGGACCGGGCCGCGCCCCTCTGGAAGAGGGCCCGGTAAGCGGTGGCGTAGGGAATCCCGATGGCGGCGCCCTGCGCGAACGACAGCGACTCCGGCAGGGGATGGATCTCATCGCCCGAGCAAATTGCAAACTCGGCGTACGCCCCCGTGCGGGTCCCGGAAAGGTAGACACGATCACCGGGGGAATGGCCGCGGACGGCAGCGCCCACGGCCTCGACGGTTCCGGCGGCGTCGCTGCCCGGAGTGTAGGGGAGGCCGGGGAGTCTGGCGTACGTCCCGGCGCGGATATACGTTTCGACGGGATTCACCCCCGCCGCCTCGATCCTGACCAACAACTCGTGATCGGCGGGTTCGGGGCGCGCGAGTTCTTCGAGTTCCATGACATGCGGGTCTCCGAACCGCCTTACGCGAATCGCCAGCATTGCGCCCATCGGGAACAGCGCGCATAGCAGGAAAGGCAAAGAAGAACAAGCGCGCAAGGGCAGGGGGGCGCGGCGAAGAAGGAAAATCAGATCCGTTTCATCCGTGACCCGGGCGATTTGTGAGGGCAGCACGGCACGGACTCCGACAGCAGGAGATCACTTTATTTTCTTGTTTCCCTGATAGTTTGGAGTGAAAATCCGATGGGAATTCTGATTGTCTTGGCACCGGGCATGAGTTTGCGGCAGCGGATATTGTTTTTGACGTTTCTTTTTCTTGCGATGGGTTTGGGGATCGGTTGGCTGGGGCTGAGGGCGACGAACCGGTTGCACGAGGAGATCCTGACGCGGCACCGCCGGGTGTCGGAAGCCGAGCTGAGGGCCCTGGCGGCGCAAGCGGTTTTCGAAAAGCAGGTTTGTGAGTGGAAGAATGTTCTGCTCCGGGGTGATGATTCCCGGGACTTCGACCACTATTGGAGCGGGTTTCTCAGTCAGGAAGAGGAGTGCCGGGACCTTGTGAAGGATCTCCTCGGCCGGTTGCCGGAAGAGTCGGGAGCGATCGGGTTGGCGGAGCGGTTTCTTTCGGAGCATGAGCAGATGGGTGAGAACTATCGCGAAGCCCTGAAGTTATTCCGGGCGGGCGGGTCGGATGGGCGCCAAGCGGCGGTTCGGTTGGTGCGTGGTCAGGACCGGAAACCGGCGGAGTTGTTTGATGCGATTGTCGAGATTCTTGCCGGCGAGCGCGCCACGATGCAGGCGTCGATGGATGTTCTGAAGATTCGGAACACGGTGGCGACGGCGGTTGGGACTTCGGCGGCTTCGGTGCTGGCGTTTCTGGTGTTGACGGTGGCGATCAACCGCTGGGTGAACCGCCCCATCGGCTCCGTGATTGCCCAAGCGGGCAATATTTCCGAGGGCCATTTCAGCACGGTTGAGGCGTCCTCGAGTTCCTCGGATATCGTGAGCCTCCAGAGAGCGCTCAACACGATGACGGTTCGCCTGAAGGAGGGATACGAGCGACTCGAAGAAGCCAACCGCGACCTCGAGGCCGCGCGCGACGAGGCTCTCGAGTCCTCGCGCCAGAAGTCGGAGTTTCTCGCCAACGTGAGCCATGAGATGCGCACTCCGTTGAACGGGGTGATCGGGATGACGGAACTGCTGCTGCAGACGCCGTTGTCGGAGGAACAGACCACCATGGCGGCCACGGTGCGCAGTTCCGGGAAGACGCTTCTGACGGTCATCAACGACATTCTCGACTTCTCGAAGATTGAGGCGAACCGGATCGAGTTGCAGCAGGAATGCTTCGAAGTCGAGGATCTGGTCGAGGAGGCCATGCTGGTGGCGGCGACGCGGGCCGCGGAGAGGGATGTGGGGCTCGGCTCCGTCATCGAGGACGCGGTGCCTCCGATGGTGGTGGGCGATCCGATGCGCCTGAAGCAGGTCCTGACGAATCTTCTGATCAACGCCGTGAAGTTCACCGAACGGGGGGAGATATCGGTGTGGGTGAGCCGTCTGGAATGTGAGGGTCCCGGAGTTCGTTTGAAGTTCGAGGTTTGCGACACCGGCATCGGGATTGCAGCCGACAAGCTCGAGGTGATCTTCGAGGCGTTCCGCCAGGCGGATGGGTCGACGACCCGCGCCCACGGAGGCACCGGGCTGGGCCTTGCGATCTGCAAACGGCTGGTGGGCCTGATGGACGGGACGATCCGCGCCGAGAGCAGGGAGGGGGCGGGAAGCCGGTTCACCTTCGATGTCATTCTGGCGGAGGTTGGCGAGACGCCCGAGCGGCGGGGGAAGCCCTTCGACCTCGACGGGAAGCGGATCATGGTGGCGGACGATCACCGCATCAACCGGCTGGCGCTGGCGACGCGCATCGAGGCATGGGGCGGCCGGGTGGAGACGGCGGATTCGGGGGCGGCGGTGCTGCGGGCCCTTGGGGACGCCGGGTGGAATTACGATCTGGTGATCGCAGACTACCGGATGCCGGATGTGAGCGGACCTGAACTTGCGGAGGCGCTTCGGTCGCGTCCGGAGACGCGGGAGGCGCCGATGGTCCTGCTTGCCTCGGTGTCGGAGAGGCTTGAGTTGGCGCGTCGGAGAACGGAACCCTTTGCGGCAGTCGCCACCAAGCCTGTCGGGGCGCGCGGTCTCTGCGAGGTTTTCCAGAAGGTCTTTGCCGGACGGCGTTGCGGATCCGCCGGGAAGGAGTCCGGATCGGTTCGATGGAGGGCGGCGAGTGAGGACCCGGACGAGCCGGCCCGGTTGCTGGTGGCGGAGGACGATCCCCTGAACCGCAAGTATACGGGTCTTTTGCTCCGGCGGGCCGGGATCCCGCATCACATGGTGGAGAACGGGAAACAGGCCGTCGAGGAGGCCGGAAAGGGCTGCTACGACGTGATCCTGATGGATTGCAGCATGCCGGTGATGGACGGCTTTGAAGCGGCTCGACGGATTCGTGAGCGGGAGGGGGGCGGTTCGCCGCCAGTGATCATCGGGCTGACGGCGCACGCCTTGAACGGGGCGCGGGAGCGCTGTCTGGAAGCGGGAATGGACGACTACATCTCGAAGCCGGTGGAGCCCGAGGATCTCTGCGTGATGTTGCGTTCATGGCTGGCGAAGACGGCGGAGCGGGAATCCCCGCTGCTCCCGTCACCCTGAAGGAGGCTCAGGAAGACTCCCGGCGCCATCGGGCGATGGTGTGGGCCGTGCCGCCGAAGATGGTGGTGGCAAGCAAGCCGAGGACTCCCGGCGTGCCGGCGAAGAGGTAGCCGGTGAGGCCGGAAACGAAGGCCGAAGCGACCACCAGCGCGGCGGCTATCGCCAGCATCGCGATGGCCATCACGGCCGGGCTGCGCAACCCGAAGACAAGGATCGTGCCCACCCCCGCCATGACCAGCAGGAGCAGGACTTCCGCCCAGCGGGGGACTTCATTCCAGAAACTGTCCTCGAGAAGGCACCCGAGGGCCTGCAGGTGAATCTGGCCGCCATGCACGACGGCGCCGGGAATGCGGTGCAAATCATCGTCGGCGAAGGTGGAGGTCGAGATGAGGACCACCTTGTCGCGGAACCATGCGCCGCCGCGGTATTCGCGGCTCCATGATCCGGGGTCGAAGATGGTGTGGAGCCCTCTCGGGGCGTAGGCGTCGGCGAAACGGGGTTCGCGTCCGGCGGCGTCGCTTTCGGAGGCCACGGCGAAGCGCAGGCGGGACGAACGCTCCGGGGGCGGCTCGGCTCCGAGCGAGCGGGCTCCGACGGTCGAGAGGGCTTCGAGCACGGGTTCGTCGGGCTGCGGAGGGCGGCCTTCGAGTCCGCTTCGGGTGGTCTCGAAGATCATGCGGCGAATGACGCCGTTGGGGGCGTCCGGCCAGAGATTGACGTATCCGGTGTTGGGCGCTTCGGCGGACGGGCGGCTGAGTCCGGGCAGTTCCCTGCGAGGGTCGACCATGTGATAGGCGCCGTTGCCTTTCGGGACGAGAATGGAAGCGAGGATGACGCGGGAGTGATGGGCGAGGAGGGTCTCCGCGAATTCGCGGTCGATTTTCGGGTCGCCTGCGGCGCCCACGAAGACAACGTCGAAGATGATCTGGCGGGCGCCGGCATCGGCGAGGCGGCGAATGACGTCGGCGAACAACCTGCGATCGAGGGTTTCGTTTCCGACGTTCTCGCGCATCAAAGTGAGGGCGCGCGAGGAGGTCCGCACGCCGGGGGGAATCGACTCCTGCTTGCGGCTTTCCTCGTTGATGCCGAGAAAGACGAGATCGTCGCGCTCGCGGGTGGGGGGGAGAAACAGGGAGAGTTCGTCCCGCAATTGCGCGTCGAGCTGCCAGACGGCGGTGCTCAGGGGAGGGAGCAGCCCCGCCCAGACGAGGGCCGCCAACGCCACCGCGAGGAGGATCACGCCGCGATCCAACAGGAACCCGCGTCCGCTGGGTTTCGATCCGAAAAAGCTCACGGCATTCGGTCGCAATGAGCGTCAGGGGGCGGGCTCGATGCGGGTGATCTTGGCGCCCTTCAAACTGACATCGGCCATGAGGCCTCGTTCGTTGAAGAAGAAGGCGAAGACGCCATCCTGAATGGTGGAAGTGGTCAGGGAGTGAGCGGCGCCGGTGTCCACCACCACGAGGCTTGGATCGGTTCCGATATTCCAACCGCCGGCGCGGTCAAGGTTGGCGATGTCGCGCTGGTTCATCAGGAAGAGGGCGTAGCCGAATTTCTTGAGGCCGGCCTGCAGTCCGTAGGATGCGCCGACGGCCTGATAGAATCCGCTGACGTCGGCCTCGCGCGTGAAGAGGACCCCGTTGCCGGCCTCCGCCCCGACGATGAATCCCCCTTTCACGATGCCGGGGAAGACGAGCACGCCCTCCGCGGTGTCGCCCAGCTTCCGAGCCGTCTCGTTGAGGGCATACAGATCTTGCAGGGCGCCGCGGGCCGCCACCGTCAACCGGTGGGCGCTCGGACGTGTCGTGCCGGAGCCGGCCAAGGGGCCGGTGGCGCATCCAGTCGAAAGGAACAGGAGACCCCCAAGGGCGAGGGCGACGCCAATTTGCTGTCGGAGAAATACCACCATGGCTGAAGAGCGGCTTGCAGGGGGGGCGTCGGCAAGGCCGCCTCGGGAACTCTGCCGGGTGCCACCCGCCGCCCTGATGCGAGCAATAGGGCCATCGGACCCGATCGGCAAGCCAAGTCTGGCGCTTTTCAGGCTTCCGGGCGCGGGGATTGCGAGAGCGGATCGA
>CAYPUM010000032.1:0-16134 GCA_964413545.1 uncultured Roseibacillus sp.
CTTCGAGGACATCAAGGATGGCGACATCGTGGTGGCCCGCGCCTACGAGCCGTTGACCATCGGGGTGGTGCGCCAGCTCCTTGCGCTCGGAACCAAGGCGGTGGAAGTCATCGATTCCCGGGAGGACGAGATTCTCCTGAAGTCGCTGCGGAAGGATCCGGCCGACGACGAGGAATCCGCCCTGAAGGACATCTACCGGAAGCTCCGCCCCGGGGATCCGCCGACCGTCTCGAACGCCCGGGCCCTCCTGAAGCGCCTCTTTTTCGACCCCAAGAAATACGACCTCACCCGCGTCGGCCGCTACAAGATCAACCAGAAGCTCCAGATCGGCGTCGATGCCGACGAGCGCATCATGGTCCCGCAGGACTTCCTCGCCGCCGTGCAGTACCTTCTGCGACTGAAAAAGGGGGAGGGCGTCATCGACGACATCGACCACCTCGGAAGCCGCCGGGTGCGGGCGGTGGGCGAACTGCTCGCCAACCAGTGCCGGGTGGGCCTGGCGCGCACCGAGCGCCTCGTCAAGGAACGCATGACCCTCTTCGACGTGAACATCGAGGGCATGACGCCGCAGAAACTCATCAACCCGAAGGCCCTCAGCGCGGTGGTGCGCGATTTCTTCGGGCGCAGCCAGCTCAGCCAGTTCATGGACCAGACCAACCCGCTGGCGGAGCTGACGCACAAGCGGCGGCTTTCGGCGCTCGGTCCGGGCGGCCTGAACCGGGACCGCGCCGGCTTCGAGGTGCGGGACGTCCACCCGTCGCACTACGGCCGCATCTGCCCGATCGAGACCCCGGAAGGCCCCAACATCGGCCTCATCAACTCGATGTGCACCTACGCCCGCATCAACGAGTTCGGGTTCATCGAGACGCCCTACCGGAAGGTCCGGAAGGGGAAGGTCACCAACCAGATCGAGTACGTCACGGCCGACCAGGAAGAGGGCTTCATCATCGCGCAGGCCAACAACCCGATCACGAAGGACGGGAAGTACGTGGCGGGACGGGTTACGGCGCGCCGCGCGGGCGAGTTCCTCGAGATCGAGCCCGAGAAGGTCGAGTATATGGACGTCTCTCCGAAGCAGCTTGTGTCGGTGGCGGCGGGGCTGATCCCGTTCCTCGAGCACGATGACGCCAACCGGGCCCTGATGGGTTCGAACATGCAGCGGCAGGGAGTGCCGTTGCTGGTGTCGGAGGCGCCGCTCGTGGGCACCGGTCTCGAGGAGAAGGCGGCGCGCGACTCGCGGGCGGTGGTGGTGGCCGAGGCGGACGGAATCGTGGCCGCGGCCACGGCGGAGTTCATCGTCACCACCCCTGATGGCTCGCTCCCGGTCTCCGACGAGCGGTTCCTGAGCGACCCGGAGTCGGTCAAGACCAGGCCCGAGAAGGGAATTCACGTCTACCCGCTCCGCAAGTTCATGCGGTCGAACGCCGGAACCTGCGTCAACCAGAAGCCGCTGGTGCGGGCCGGCGACAAGGTCAAGAACGACCAGATCATCGCGGACGGCCCCAACACCGAGGACGGCGAACTGGCGCTGGGCCGCAATGTCCTTGTGGCCTTCATGCCGTGGAACGGATACAACTTCGAGGACGCCATCGTCATCTCGGAGCGCCTCGTCAAGAACGACGCCTACACGTCGATCCACATCAGCGAGTTCGAGGTGGCGGCCCGCGACACGAAGCTGGGGCCGGAGGAAATCACCCGCGACATCCCCAACGTCGGCGAGGAAGCCCTCAAGAACCTCGACCACGACGGCATCGTCCGCATCGGCGCCGAAGTCCGGCCGGGAGACATCCTGGTGGGCAAGATCACCCCCAAGAGCGAAACCGAACTCGCCCCGGAAGAGCGCCTCCTGCGCGCCATTTTCGGAGAGAAGGCCGCGGACGTGAAGGACACCTCGCTTCGCGTGCCCTCCGGGTGCATCGGCATCGTCCAGGACATCCGCGTCTCGACCCACGGCGTGGCCCGGTCGCGCTCCGAGGACGTCAACCCCAACGAACTCAAGAAGCAGCTCAAGAAGATCAACGACGAATACAAGAAGAAGAAGGACCAACTCACCGACCAGTTGACCGAAAAGCTCTCCGACATCCTGCTGGGAGAGAAAATCCCCCTCGACGTGGTCAACGCCCAATCGGGCGAGATCATCATCCCCGCCAACCGCAAGATCACCAAGACGCTCCTGCGGAAGCTCGCCTCGGTGTACGACCACATCGAGATCGACCCCAGCCCGATCCGCAACAAGATCCTCGAGATCATCAGCGGGTTCGAGAGCCGGTTTTCCGAGCTGGACGCCGACCGCGAGCGCCGCCTTGACCAGATCGAAAGCGGCGATGAGATCGATCCCGGCGTGATCAAGGAGGTGAAGGTCTTCGTGAGCGCCAAGCGCAAGCTCTCGGTGGGCGACAAGATGGCGGGCCGCCACGGCAACAAGGGGGTGGTGGCGGTGATCGTCCCGGAGGAGGACATGCCCTTTCTTGACGACGGCACGCCGGTGGACATCTGCCTGAACCCGCTGGGCGTTCCCTCGCGGATGAACGTCGGGCAGGTGCTCGAGACCCACCTCGGGGTGGCCGCCAAGGCGCTCGGCTTCAAGGTGGCCAGCCCCATCTTCGACGGCATCCCGGAGGACAAGATCTGGGAATACATGTCGCAGGCCAAAAAGGTCGAGGGTTTCAAGTGGATCGGCGACAACCAGGACGGCTCGGTGGGCGGCAAGAGCATCCTCTACGACGGCCGCACCGGCGAGCCCTTCCACCAGCCGGTGGTGGTCGGAATGATCTACATGCTGAAACTCGGCCATCTGGTGGCCGACAAGATCCATGCCCGGGCCGTCGGCCCCTACAGCCTCGTCACCCAGCAACCCCTCGGCGGCAAGGCGCAATACGGGGGGCAACGGTTCGGCGAGATGGAGGTCTGGGCGCTCGAAGCCTATGGCGCCGCCTACACCCTGCAGGAACTCCTCACCGTGAAGTCCGACGACGTCCAGGGGCGCACCCGCATCTACGAGGCGATCGTCAAGGGCGACAACAATCTCGAGGCGGGCACCCCCGAGTCCTTCAATGTCCTGATCAAGGAGATGCAATCCCTGGGTCTGGACGTCCGGCCCGGCCGCGGCGGGGCGGAACCCATGGAAAGCGGCGACTTCAGCCTCGACGACCTCACGGTCTGAAAAATCAACCCGACTGGAACCCCAACCGAATTGCCTGACTGATAGATTATGAGTGTTGAAACGAACTTGCGAGAGCTTTACGGGGTCGACGAAAAACCCGAGGCCTTCGACCAGGTCTCGATCACGGTCTCCTCGCCGGAAGTCATCCGGTCGTGGAGCCGCGGGGAGGTCCGGAATCCGGAAACCATCAATTACCGGACCTTCAAGCCCGAAAAGGGCGGCCTCTTCTGCGAGCGGATCTTCGGCCCGACCCGCGACTGGGAATGCGCCTGCGGGAAATACAAGCGCATCAAGCACAAGGGTGTCATCTGCGACCGCTGCGGCGTCGAGGTGACCCTCTCGCGCGTCCGGCGCGAACGCATGGGACACATCGAACTCGCCGTGCCCGTGACCCACATCTGGTTCTACAAGTGCATGCCGAGCCGCATCGGCCTGATGCTCGACATGAGCGCCCGGCAGCTCGAACGCGTCATCTACTATGAGGACTTTATCGTGACCGATCCCGGGAAGACGCCGCTTGAAAGCGGCCAGCTTCTCACGGAGTCCGAGTTGCGGGACGCCGAGGAAGACTACGGCGAGGACTCGTTCCGCGCCGGGATGGGCGCGGAGGCGATCCGCGACCTTCTCACGCAGGTGAACCTCGAAGAGGTCGTGGTCGAGCTGGAAGAGGCCATGGAGAGCACCCGCTCGAAACAGACCCGCAAGAAGCTGGCCAAGCGTCTCAAGCTGGCGCAGGGGTTCCGGGACTCCGGCACCCGGCCGGAGTGGATGATCATGACGGTTCTGCCGGTGATCCCGCCGGACCTGAGGCCGCTGGTGCCGCTTGAAGGGGGCCGCTTTGCGACCTCCGACCTGAACGACCTTTACCGGCGGGTGATCAACCGGAACAACCGCCTGCGGAACCTTCTGCAGCTGAAGACTCCCGAGGTCATCATCCGCAACGAGAAGCGCATGCTGCAGGAGGCGGTGGACGCCCTTTTCGACAACGGGCGCCACGGACGGGCCGTCACCGGGGCCGGCAACCGCCCGCTCAAGTCGCTTTCCGACATGTTGAAGGGCAAGGGGGGGCGTTTCCGCCAGAACCTCCTTGGCAAGCGGGTGGACTATTCGGGCCGCTCCGTCATCGTCATCGGTCCCGAGCTGAAGCTGCAACAGTGCGGCCTTCCCAAGCGGATGGCGCTGGCGCTCTTCGAGCCGTTCATCATCCGGCGTCTCAAGGAGTTGGGCTATTGCCACACGGTGCGGTCCGCCAAGAAGATGATCGACCGCAAGACGACCGAAGTCTGGGACATCCTCGAGGATGTCACCAAGGGGCACCCGGTGCTGCTGAACCGCGCCCCCACCCTGCATCGGCTGTCGATCCAGGCGTTCGAGCCGGTCCTGATCGAGGGGTCGGCGATCCGGCTGCACCCGCTGACGTGCAGCGCATACAACGCGGACTTCGACGGCGACCAGATGGCGGTGCACGTTCCGCTCTCGGTCGAGGCGCAGTTGGAGGCGCGGCAGTTGATGCTGGCGCCGAACAACATCTTCTCGCCTGCCAGCGGCCGGCCGATCACGACGCCCTCGCAGGACATCATTCTGGGCACCTACTACCTGACCTACGTGCGGCCGCAGTCGCAGCCGGCGGCGGACACCCCGCTGCCGACGTTCGAGAACCCCGCCGAGGTGGAGTTCGCGCTCGCCAGCGGCAAGGTCGGCTATCACGACTGGATCCGGCTGCGCAATCCGGATTTCGGCAAGTCCACCGTTTTCGGCGACAAGGACCGGCGGATGCTCTTGACCACCCCGGGCCGGGTGCGGTTCAACGAAATCTGGCCGGAAAAGCTGGGATATGTGAACCGCGTCGTCGGCAAGAAGCCGATGGGCGACATCATCTGGCGCTGTTTTCAAGTGGCCGGTGCGGTGGAGACCGTGCAGACGCTCGATTGCCTGAAGAACCTCGGTTTCGATGAGGCCACCCGTTCGGGATGCTCGATCGGCATTGTCGACATGGTGATCCCGGAACAGAAGAGCTCCGAGATCGCGAAGGCATACACCGAGATCGAGAAGGTCTGGAAGCACTACCGCAACGGGATCATCACCGACGGCGAACGTTATCAGAAGGTGGTGGACATCTGGACCCGCGCCACCGACAACATCGCGAATGTCCTCTTCCGGCAGCTTGAACACAACGAGGGTTCCGCGATTGCGAATCCTCTCTTCCTGATGGTGGATTCCGGAGCGCGCGGCAACAAGAACCAGATCAAGCAGCTTTCCGGGATGCGGGGCCTGATGGCCAAGCCGTCGGGCGAGATCATCGAGCGCCCCATCACGTCGAACTTCCGGGAGGGTCTCTCGGTGCTGGAATACTTCATTTCGACCCACGGGGCGCGCAAGGGACTGGCCGACACGGCCCTCAAGACGGCCGATTCGGGATACATGACCCGCAAGCTGGTGGACGTCTCGCAGGACGTCATCGTGACCGAGGACGATTGCGGAACGGTCAACGGGCTGACGGTCCACGCGATCTACAGCGGGGACGAGGAATCCGCCTCGCTCGCCAACCGCATCTTCGGGCGGGTCTCCTGCGAGAAGGTGATCGACCCGGTCACGAAGGAGGTCATCGTGGATGTGAACCAGATGATCACGGAATCGATGGCTCACCGCATCGAGGATATCGGGCACGAGCGTCTCAAGATCCGCTCTCCTCTGACCTGCGAGTCGGATCGCGGGTGCTGCCGGTTCTGTTACGGTCTGAACCTCGCCACGGGCGCCATGACGAAAGTCGGGGAGGCGGTGGGGATTATTGCGGCGCAGTCCATCGGGGAGCCCGGCACACAATTGACGATGCGGACCTTCCACTCCGGCGGGGTGGCCTTCGGGGCCTCCCGGCAGCCGTTCATCGAAGCCCGCAACAAGGGCCGCCTCATCTACCAGGACCTTCGCGTGGTCGAGGATGTCGACGGCAACTTCGTGGCCCTCAACAAGAACGGATCAGTCTCGATCCGCGACAAGAGCGGCCTCGAAGTCGAGGCCCACAAAATCGTCATCGGCTCGATCATCCAGGTCAAGGACGGCAGTGATGTGAAGAAGGGCGACCAGATCGCCACCTGGGACCCCCACAGCGTTCCCATCATCTCCGGGAAGGGTGGAACGGTTGAATTCCGGGACATGATCCCCGGCATCACCGTCCAGACCGAGACCGATCGCGAGACCGGCAAGAAGGGCATGACCGTCACCGAACACAAGGAGGACTTGCACCCGCAGGTCGTGATCGTCGATCCCAAGTCGAAGGAAATCCTCGCCAGCTATTCGATCCCGGTGGGGGCTCACCTGTCGGTGAAGGAGAAACAGAAGATCGCCGGGGGGGTGCAGTTGGCGCGGACCCCGCGGAAAGTGGCCAAGACGAAGGACATCACGGGCGGTCTCCCGCGGGTGGCGGAACTCTTCGAGGCCCGCCGGCCGAAGGACGCCTGCGTCATTGCCAAGATCGACGGCGAAATCTCCTTCGGCTCGAACGTGCGCGGCAAGAAGAAGGTCATCGTCACCGACGCGGAGTCCGGGGAGTCGGCGGACCACCTCGTGCCGATGGGCCGGCACATGATCGTGACGGAAGGCGATCACGTCAAACGCGGCGACCAGCTCACCGAGGGGCCGATCGCTCCGGAGGATCTTCTTGAGGCGTGCGGCGTGCAGGAACTCCAGGAGCACCTCGTGAATGAGGTGCAGTCGGTCTACCGGGCCCAGGGGGTCGAAATCAACGACAAGCACATCGAGATCATCATCCGTCAGATGCTTCGGAAGGTGAAGATCTCGGATCCCGGGGACTCCGACTTCCTGTGGGGCGACCAAATCGAGCGGACCGCCTTCAAGGCTCGCAACGAAGAACTCACCGCCCAGGGCGGCAAGCCGGCGGAGGCCGAGCCGGTCCTGCTGGGCATCACGAAGGCCTCTCTCGAGACGGACTCCTTCATCTCGGCGGCCTCCTTCCAGGATACGACACGGGTCCTGACCGATGCCGCAACTCTCGGGAAGGTTGATCATCTTCAGGGGTTCAAGGAGAACGTCATCATGGGCCATCTGATCCCTGCCGGGACCGGGTTCGACGACCACCGCAAGATCGAACTCGAATTCACCGTCGAGGAGCCCGAGCCCATCGTCGAGGTTGAGGAAGAACCCCGGGAAGCGGAAACGGCCTGATTGCCTCCACGTCCATCAAGCCCGGAGGAGGCGCCTTCCGGCGGCCTCCGTGCCGGTGGAGGCGATGGCCGGGGAGTTTGCCCGGGGCAAGCCCGCAAAACAGACTGATTCCTGATCAGAGATCAGGTTACCTGAGCTCCGGGTGCACCACTTCGCCGCGCGCTTGCGCGGGGGCGTTTTCGTAGGCGCCGAGGAATTCCGAGTTGCAGTCCAGCCACAAGGTAATGCGATGCAAGTCCTCCTTGCTCAGATCGAGGCCGTAGTGGGACTTGTCGAGATATTTCATGAGGGGGGCCGCTCTCGCTCCGAATTTGCCGGCAATGCTGCGGCTCCCGCCGTGGAGCTTGTCGCGGATCGAGCCGTTGGAGACATGGAAGTAGAATCCATACTTCTTCGCGAGGTTGTTGTAGGAGCGGGTGAACCCGTTTTTCTCGACCACGCCGGTCAGGTCGAGGGTCTTCTCTTTCTGGTGGCATTCGACGCAGTTGCGGTCGAGGGCAGGTTGCACGAGGCGCGGATAGTTGAACGGATTCGCCCCCTCGAGGTCCGGTCGAATTTTCGAGGGCGCCCGTTGCAGGGCCAGTCGAACCGTGCTTTCCATGATCGGCGCCCGCCGCTTGGGTTCGTGGCATCCCTGGCAGTTCAGGCGTTCGCCCGGATGGACGTAGGTGGCCGAACGCATCGACTGCACCGCCATGCCGTCCCGGTCGAGCGCCTGGAAGTAAATGGGAATGCCAACCGGCGCCTCGAAATGGGCGCTGCCGTCTTCTTCGACGGGAACGGTTCCCAGCACCGCCCGGGCGTTGGTCTGGTTGGCCACGCCGATCCGGGGACGGTTGGGCGGCGCGGTGGACTTGGGCAAGACCTGGATCACCCGCAGGTCCGTGATCTTCGTGTCTTCCGGCCACTCAAAGTCGCTGTCGTAGACATTCATCACCGAAATGGTGGCCGGCCGGTCACCTCCGAGGGCCTTCCTTCCCCGGACGGTCTGGGTAGTGGCCTCGGCCAGAATGGGGGGCCGCGGCCGGCGGCCAAGGGGAATGGGACTCAAGCAGGGAATCCCGGGATCCCCGTAAATCTTCTCCCGGTTCCCAAAACGGTCGATCCAGTAGAGGGCGTGGTTCCTCGCGGCGGGATCGTAAACGCAAAGGTAGTCGTCCTCTGAAAGCGGCCAGGGCGTGGCGAACTGTTGGCAGTTGCGCCCTCCTTCGGCTTCCGGAAACGGAACCTCGGGAGTCAGGCGCGTGAGCTGAGACATGGCGTTGTCGTCTTCGAGGCTCTGATCGAGCAGGACCAGAGAGCCGAAGGCGTGGCCGTGATGCGCGGCGGCGGTGGCCACGAACTTGTGGGAATCGGGAACAGCCCGGATGCTCATCTCCATCCATGGCCGGCTCCCGCGGTTCACGGGGTAGTTGCCGTGAAACGAGCGCGGGTCGCGGCCGTCCGGGTAGCACAACCACGGGTGATGGGCCACGTTGGTGTCGCGGTCGACGTAATCCCAGCGCGTGTAAACGATCATCCCATTGTGGTCCACGCTGGGATGCCACTCATGGGTTTCGTGAAAACTCAGGCAGACGATGTCGCTTCCGTCGGGCTCCATGGAAAACAGGGTGTAGACGGGACAATGCCGCCCGCAACGCAGGTAGCCGCCACGGCGAAGCGAGATGAACACGATGCGCCCATTGGGCAGAAAACAGGGATCGAAGTCGTCGGACGGCCCGTCCGTCAGTTGCACCAGCCCCGTTCCGTCGGCGTTGACCTTGAAGATGTGGTAACTGATCTCCGGTCCCCAGGTATAGGTTTTGGTGGCCTTGCACTCGCTGTATGCGAAGAGGATCGTCTTTCCGTCGAAGGAAACCTCGGGCGACAAGAACGACCCGGAATCCAACTTTCGCCCCTTCAGCCGTCCCTTTTCGACCACGGAGTCCTTGAGCAGATCGACCAGTTCGGGCCGCGCACCGAAAGGTCTCTTCAGCACGAACAATCCGCCTCCGGGCCGCGCATTGCAGCCATAGTACTGGTCACACATGTGATACGGCCCGCCGGCGTCATGGCGCTTGATGAAAAGGAGCTTGTCGATGCTCCGGAGCTTTGGATTGCAAAAGGCGATCCGGCGCTTCAACGAGCGGGCCTCGTCGAGGGTCATGGCTTCCTTCAGCCGGGCCATCAGCGGATCGATCGCTTCGGTGCCGGCATCCGGACGGAGCCGCGCCGCCAATTCCTCCGCCTGCTTGACCAGCGTCTCCATGGTCCCGGGCCGGGACGCCTTCTTTTGGACGAGGCGTTTTCCACGCTCTGCAAATTCTCCGGTGCCGGGAGAGGAATACGGACCGACGCTCTTCTGGTCGGCCGGTTTCCTCAAGGCGATGTTTTTCCCGGGGTCGTCCACCGCGTATACCTCCACCTCGTCGAGTGCGAACGAGCACCGCCCCGAAACCCTCAAGCGCACGATTCGGGCGATCACGCCCTGACCGGCCAATTTCACCACCAGCGGTTTCTTCTCCCTGACTCCGTAGAAGGTCGAACCGTCGTGACGATACACGGTTTGAAACGCATCCTCCGGTCCATTGGCGGTTAACACTTCGATCCGTGCAGTCCGACCGGCGCATCCGCGGCCGGTTCGATTGAAGATCACCACCCGGTCAACCGGAACCGCCTTCCCCAAGTCGACCTGCCACCACGGATCCAGCTCGTTGCTCGCGGTGTGAAATCCCCAGGCCCCATTCTTGATTCCGTCGCAGCCACCGGAAGCATCCTCCTGAGTCGTCACCGCAAGAGCCGGTCCCGCACCGATTGCCCAGACCACCAGCAGCAGTCCCTTCAACCATGCTTTACCCATAACCGGAGTGTAGGTATCACAAAATATGAGGTCAAACGGAAACTCGCATCGCGTTATTTGTCAATCACCGAACGTGAAGTGTGGGTTTGGCGATCCTCTTGCGCTTGGCTCCGGAGGCCAAGCCGATCGATTACCGGTGCCCGGCCCTTGCCGCCCTGCGGGCTACGACGGGCAAGCTGCTTCGCTTGTCACCGCACTCCGAAATCCTGCCGCTTGCCGGGGCGTTCTCAGGTGGATTCGAGGGTCTGGCGGAGGAAGGGGGCGGTGCGGGAGGTTTTGGATTTGATGATGTGTTCGGGGGTTCCCTGGGTGACGATGCGGCCGCCGTTGGCGCCGGCTTCGGGGCCGAGGTCGATGATGTAGTCGGCTTCGGCCATGAGGCCGGTGTGGTGTTCGATGACGACGACGGTGTGGCGGTCGTCGACGAGGCGGTGGAGGACGTCGATGAGCTTGCGGATGTCCTCGAGGTGGAGGCCGATGGAGGGTTCCTCGATGAGGTAGAGGTTGGTGGGCGGGTGGGCCCCGGCGGCGGGGAGGGACGGTTTGCGGGCGCCGCCGCGGGCGAGTTCGGTGACGAGCTTGAGGCGCTGGGCCTCCCCGCCGGAGAGGGTGGGGCTGGGCTGGCCGAGCTGGAGGTATCCGAGGCCGGTGTCGGCGAGGAGGGTGAGGGTGCGGTGGATCTTGCGGTGGGCGGAGAAGAAGGCGGCGGCCTCGTCGATGGTCATTTCGAGGACGTCGCCGATGGATTGGCTGCGGTATCGGACTTCGAGGGTGGCGGGGTTGTAGCGTTTGCCGTTGCAGTGGTCGCAGTGGGTCCAACTGGGGGGGAGGAAATCCATTTCGTGTTTGATGCGCCCGTTCCCCTTGCAGGCGGGGCACTGTCCGCCGGAGTTGTTGAACGAGAACCGGGAGGCGTCGAAGCCGCGCACGCGGGAGTCGGGGAGCTGCGCGAAGACCTTGCGGATCTCGTCGAAGACCTTGACGTATGTGGCCGGGCAGGAGCGGGAGGTCTTGCCGATGGGGGACTGGTCGACCTCGTAGCAGCGCTTGACGGACTTGTGGCCGCTGGCGCTCTGCCATGACCGGGGGGCGCGGCGGTCGAAGAGGGCGCCGATCGTTCCGCGCATGAGGGAGGATTTGCCGCAACCCGAGATGCCGGTGATGACGGTGAGGCGCCCGAGGGGGATGCGGGCGTTGATGCCCTTGAGGTTGTTGAGGTGGCACCCGGTGAGGCGCAGCCAGCCGGTGCGGGCGCCGGCCTTGGGGAGCGGGCGGCGGGCGCCGCGGACGGGGTGTTTCAGGGGGTGCTTGAGGGCGCGCCCGGTGACGGATCCCCGCCGGCGCACGATCTGGGGGAGGGTGCCGGAAGCGACCACCTCGCCGCCGTGGCGGCCCGCGCCGGGACCGAGGTCGACGATGAAGTCGGCGCGGCGCATGGTGTCGTCGTCGTGTTCGACCACGAGGAGGGAGTTTCCCTTGGCCCGGAGGGCCTGGAGGGTGTCGAGGAGGCGGGCGTTGTCGCGGGGGTGGAGGCCGATGGTGGGCTCGTCGAGGATGTAGAGGACTCCGCGGAGGTTCGAGCCGAGCTGGGCGGCGAGCCGGATGCGCTGGGCCTCGCCGCCCGAGAGCGTCTTGGCGGAGCGGTCGAGCTGGAGGTATCCGAGGCCGACCTCCTCGAGGAAGCGCAGGCGCTGGGCGATCTCGGGAAGGATGTCGCGCGCCACGAGGGCGTCGCGTCCCTCGAACCGCAAGCCCGCCACGGCGCCGGCGGCCGCCGTGACGGGGAGGCGGGCGAGATCATGGATGGCGAACTCCCCGATGCGGACGGCGCGGGAGACCTCGTTGAGGCGGGCGCCCCCGCAGTCGGGGCAGGGGACGAGTTCCTCGTCGCCGGAGCGATCGAGACGGCGCTCGGCGTCGAGTTCCGCTTCGAGGGCGGAGTTGAACTGACCGCTGCGGAGGCGCCGGTGTTTCGGGGCGGCGGCGATCTCGCCGTATCCGCGGCAGGCCGGGCACCACCCGCGGGGCGAGTTGAAGGAGAAGTGGGCGGGGTCGGGTTCCTCGAAGGAGCGCCCGGTGGCGGGGCTGACGCGGGCCTTCGAGAGCGGGCGGAGGCGGTTGCGGCGGTCGAGGAGGCGGAGGGTCCCCTTGCCGATGCGCAGGGCGGTGGAGACGGCCTCGCGGACTTCGGCGACCGGCGCGCCCGGGCCCGGGAGCCGCAGGACGAGGACGTCGATGTCGTGTTCGCGGAAGCGTTCGAGGCGCTGGAAGGACTTCGCGTCCCGCCACTGGCCGTCTACCAGGAGTCTGGTAAATCCCTGCCGGGCGGCCCACCCGGCGACCTCGGTGTGGAAGCCCTTGCGGCCGCGGATCACCGGCGCCATGACGCTGACGGGCCCCGACTTCGCCTCCCTGCGGACCGCTTCGACGATGGCGTCCTCGGTCTGCGGAACGACGGGCAGGCCGGACTGCGGGCAGTATTGGACGCCCGCCTTGGCGAAGAGGAGGCGCAGGAAATGGTAGACCTCGGTGACGGTGGAGACGGTGGATTTGCCGCCGCCGCGCGAGATCCGCTGCTCGATCGCGACGGTGGGGGGAAGGCCCGCGATGAGGTCGATGTCGGGCTTCTCGAGCTGCTCGGCGAACTGCCGGGCGTAGGGCGACATGGAATCGAGGAAGCGGCGCTGGCCTTCGGCGAAGATGATGTCGAAGGCGAGGGTGGACTTCCCGGAGCCGCTGATGCCGGTGACCACCACGAAGCGTCCGCGGGGGAGGGCGAGGTCGATGTTCTTGAGGTTGTGCTCGCGGGCCCCGGAGAGGCGGATGGCGTTCCCGTTGCGCGTTTTTTTACTAGATATGGAGTAGGAAGGGCCGTCCTCCGCGGCGCGGGCGCGCGGGGGTGCGAGGCGGGGGCGGAGGAAGCGGGCGGTTTCGCAGGCGGCGGCGGCGACTTCCTCGGGGGTCCCGGCGGCGGCGAGGCGCCCCCCGGCGCTCCCGGCGCCGGGGCCGAGGTCGAGGAGGTAGTCGGCGCACTTGATGATCTCGAGGTTGTGCTCGATGACGAGGAGGGAGTGTCCGGCCTCGACGAGGCGGCGGAAGACGGCGAGGAGCTTGGCGATGTCGCCGAAGTGAAGGCCGGTGGTGGGCTCGTCGAGGATGAGGAGGGTTTGCCGGACGAGGGGCGTGTCGTCCGCGGCGGCCCGCGAGCCGTCCATTCCGGAGAGGATGGCGCAGAGCTTGAGGCGTTGGGCCTCGCCCCCGGAGAGGGTGTTGAGGGGCTGGCCGAGGCGGAGGTATCCGAGCCCGAGGTCGTCGAGGGGGCGGAGGGCCTCGAGGATCCTGCGTTTCAGGGCGGCCGTGCGGGTGGCGGCGCGGCGGGCGGTGGCGGGGGCGCCGGCGGCGAAGAAGTCGAGGGCCTCGGTGACGGTGAAGTCGAGGATTTCGGCGATGTTGCGGTCTTCGAAGCGGATTTCGAGGGCGGACTGGTTGTAGCGGGACCCGCGGCATTCGGGACAGGTGAGATAGAGATCGGAGAGGAACTGCATTTCGACCTTCTCGAAGCCGTTGCCGGCGCAGCGTTCGCAGCGGCCGCCGCCGGAGTTGAAGGAGAAGAATCCCGGTCTGAGTTCGGCGAGGCGGCCGTCGCGGGTTTCGGCGAAGAGCTGGCGGACGAGGTCGAAGGCGCCGAGGTAGACGGCTGGCGTGGATCTGGGGGTGCGGGCGAGGGGGGACTGGTCGACGATGCGGACCGACCCGAGGTTCGAGGCGCCGTTGAGGCTCCGGATCGGGGCGGCCTCTTCCCGGGTTTCGAGGTGGAGGACGCGGGCGAGGTTTCGGTAGAGGATATCGTGGACGAGGGTGGACTTTCCGGAGCCGGAGACGCCGGTGACGCAGCAGAAGACGCCGAGGGGGATGTCGACGTCGAGGTTGCGGATGTTGTGGCAGGTGGCGCCGCGGAGTTCGAGGAAGGAGGCGGGGCTCCGGCGGGAGGCGGGGACCTCGATGGTTTTGTGTCCCTGGAGGTATCGGAGGGTGGCGGACTCGGGGAAGGATTGGAGGGCTTTGGGGTGGAGGGCCCGGCGGGCGGGGACGGCGGCGACGACTTGTCCGCCGAACTCGCCGGCGCCGGGGCCGAGGTCGAGGAGGTGGTCGGCGGCGCGCATGACGGCCTCTTCGTGCTCGACGACGAGGAGGGTGTTCCCCTTGTCGCGCAGGCTGTGCATGACGGAGACGAGGGCGCCGATGTCGCGGGCGTGGAGGCCGACGGTGGGCTCGTCGAGGACGAAGAGGGTGTTGGTGAGCGAAGCCCCGAGGCAGCTGGTGAGGTTGACGCGCTCGATCTCGCCCCCCGAGAGGGTGCGGGTGGCGCGGTCGAGGGTGAGGTAGTCCAGGCCGACCCGTTCGAGGTAGGAGAGGCGGGAGGTGATCTCGGCGAGGACGAGCCGGGTGGTGTTGTCGTCGGAGGGGGCGGTCTCGAAGGTGCGCCGGAACCACTCCGACAGCTCGTCGACGGGGAGTTCCCAGAGGTCGGGGAGGGTGCGGCCGGCGATCCGGAAGCAGAGGGCCTCGGGTTGCAGGCGGGCCCCGCGGCAGGCCGGGCAGGTGGTGTAGGAGCGGTAGCGGCTGAGGAAGACCCGGACGTGCATCTTGTAGGAGCGGCTTTCGAGCCACTCGAAAAAACCACGGACGCCGTACCATTCATCGTTCCGCCAGGCGTCCTCGGGGTCGTCCCGCTCGCCGTAGAGGATCCAGTCCTGCTCGTCCTTGCGGAGTTCCGCGAAGGGGGTGTGGAGGTCGAGGCAGCGGGCGCGGGCATGGCGTTCGAGGTCGGCCTGGCATTCTCCGCCGCGCTCGCCCTGGAAGGGCCTGACGCAGCCCTCGCGGATCGAGAGGTAGCGGTCCGGGACGGCCTTGCCGAGGTCGATGCCGATGACGCGCCCGAAGCCGCGGCAGTGCGGGCAGGCCCCGAGGGGGTTGTTGAACGTGAAGAGGGCGGGGGTGGGCGGGCGGGCCGAGAAGCCGGTTGCGGGGTTGGTCCATGTGTTGCTGAAGAGCCTCGTTTCGTGGGAGGCGCCATCCGCGCCGTGGCGGGTGACGGCGCAGCGGCCCTTGCCGAGATCGAGGGCGCGTTCGAGGGCTTCGAGGAGGCGGGAGCGGTTGCGGGTGTTGATTGTGAGGCGGTCCTGGACGACGTGGACCTCGGCGGGCAGGAGGTGGAAGCCCGCCTCGTCCGGGGAGTCGGTGCGGACGACCCGGCCGCCGAGCCGGACGCGCAAGTAGCCTTGCTGCGCGAGGGACGAGAAGAAGTCTTCGAGGCTCGTGTCGGGCGGGACGGGCACCGGGATCAGGATGAGAACCTGCTCGTTCGGGCAATTCTCGGAACACCATGCGGCGATCGAATCAGGATTGTCGGGCCGGATGATCTCGCCGGTCGAGGGGTCGACGGCATGGGCGCAACGCGCGAAGAGGAGCTTCAGGTAATCGTTGATCTCGGTGATGGTGCCGACCGTGGAGCGGGTGGTGCGGACGTTGTTCTTCTGCTCGATGGCGATGGCGGGCGGGATGCCGTCGATGCGGTCCACGGCGGGCTTGTCCATGCGGTCGAAGAACTGCCGGACGTAGGGCGAGAAGGTCTCGATGTAGCGGCGCTGGCCTTCGGCGTAGAGGGTCTGGAAGGCGAGGGAGGACTTTCCGGACCCCGACGGACCGGTGATCACCGTGAGCTTGCCCCGGGGGATCTCGAAGTCGAGGCCCTTGAGGTTGTTCTGGCGCGCTCCCCGGACCACGATGGCGTCGTGTTCGGGGCGGGCCTTGCGGCCGGTTTGCTTCCTTGCGGGCACGCGGGGAGCTTACGCCGGAAGGGACGCTTGGCCAGAGTTCTTGAAATCCGGAAGCCGTCACAAATGAGTCAAGTTTTCCGGCAGCAAGGTTGCCCTGCCTGATGCAGGGT
>CAYPUM010000033.1:0-15956 GCA_964413545.1 uncultured Roseibacillus sp.
CCGCACGATTTTGGTCGGCCCCGGCTGCCTTCACCCCCAGTGACGCCTCCCGGCCCATGCATATTTCGGAAATCCTGAAGAATCAGCGACCGTCGGTATCCTTCGAGTTCTTTCCCCCAAAGAACGAAGCCGCCGCCATCGACCTCTTCCAGACCGTCAGAAACCTCCAGTCTCTGAACCCTTCGTTCGTAAGCGTCACCTACGGCGCCGGCGGGTCCACACGCTCCCGAACCCACGACCTCGTCCTCCGCATCCTGCGCGAAACCCCCATCCCGCCCATCCCGCACCTCACCTGCGTCTGCCATGACGAAAACGAGGTCTCCGCAATCCTGACCCGCTACGCCATGGCCGGCGTCGACAACATCCTCGCCCTCCGCGGTGATCCCCCGCACAACATGCCCGGCTTCGATCACTCGATGGACCGCTTCCAGTTCGCCGCCGATCTCGTCGCCTTCATCCGCCGCTTCAACGAGGAACGACGCCACCCCGGAGCGGGATTCGGAATCGGGGTGGCCGGATTCCCCGAGGGCCACCCCGAGACCCTCAACCGGCTCCACGAAATGGACTTCCTCAAGGCGAAGATCGACGCCGGCGCCGACTACATCTGCACCCAGCTCTTCTTCGACAACCACGACTTCTACGACTTCCGGGAACGCTGCGAACTCGCCGGGATCGCCGTCCCCATCATCGCGGGCATCATGCCGATCACCACCCGCTCCGGCATGCGTCGCATGGCGGACCTCGCCGCCGGCGCCCACTTCCCCGCCCCGCTCCTCCGCCGCCTCGGCCGGTTCGAGCACCACCCCGAAGCCTTCGCGTCCGCCGGCACCGAATTCGCCACCGAGCAATGCCGGGACTTGCTCGAAAACGACATTGCCGGCCTCCACTTCTACACCCTCAACAAGAGCCGCGCCACCATGCGGATCGCCACCGAACTCAACCTCGGGCGCCCATGATACGGACAGCCCCTACTGTTCCACCCGAGTCTTGTCGTAGATGTCTTTCGCGAGCTCGGAACCGATCCCGTACAGGTTGTCCTGCAGCGCCAGATCAATCCAGCGCAGCCCGGTCTGCGCGTCCACCGGATACATCTCGGCCAGCGAGACGGTCCTCGCGAACGCCTTCCGGTTGACCCCGATCCGCAACGCCCCCTCGATCACCGGCGCCCGGACCTGCCGCAACCGCGCCTGCTCCGTCAATCGGCGGATCATCTCGTCCGCCTCGTCCCGCCACGGCGCCTTCGAATCCCTCCCGAACGACGCCGGCCCGCCATCCCCGGACAGATCCCCCAACGCCATGCTTCCCGTTGCGTGCTCCTCGAGAAACTCCGTGTCCTCCCTCGACAGAAGCGGGTCGTCCAGCAACCGGCGCTCCTCGATGTTCAAAAACTCGGACACCTCCTTTTCGGTGGGGCGCCGCACCACGAACTCCCCCTCGATCCGCATCACCTCCTGCGCGTGCAGCCAGATCTCCGAAAAGACCGCCTGCTCGCCCCCCGTCTCCATGTTGAATCGCCCGTCCGTGAACCGCACATTCTTGTAACTCCGAAACCGGTCCACCACCGAAATCGCCCGCAACAACGGAAAACGGTCCCGCAGCTCCACCCGGTCGCCGTCGTCGAGGTACACCGCCGCCTTCATCCGAACCCCCTCCTGCCCATACGGCGATCCCCCCAGCTCAAGCGTCCCCGAGATCGTGCCCCCAACGTAGTCCCGAACCTCCGACACCACCAGCGACTCCACCGGCAGCGACCGGAACGATCCCTCGCCGCGCAATTGCGGGTTCGAGGCCGCCCCCCGAAGCGTCGCCGCCAGATTCAGCTCGCCCAGCCCCCGTCTCAGCCTCATCTCCTTGAACTCGATGCCCCCCTCGTGAATCTCGGCCCTGATGCGCTCGATCTTCATCCGCTTCAACCAATTCTGGCTGAGGGTGCCCCCCGTGATGATCACGTTCCACCCGTTGCGCGTCCGCATCGCAAGGAGGCTCGCATCCCGGATCGCTCCCCGCGTCACGGTCGAATAGCCCCACGAAATGTTCGCCGCCTCGGCCTCGATCTTGGCGAACTCGAACCCGCCACCCGGCGCCAGAAGCCGCTCGAATATCCGCCTCCCCAGCACGTCGCTCTCCGCTCCCGCCCGAACCTCGATCGAAAGCATCTCCATCGAGACCGCCATCCCGTCCCACGTCCCGCTCAGACCGTCGAGGAGGCCCATCTTGGTGCGGAGCCCGCGCACCCGCGCCTCCTCGAAAAAACTGTCCTCCCCGCCTTCCATGACGATCTGGCCGATCTCGAGATTCCCTTCCTTGCGGGACACCCCTTTGACCGCCTCCACCTCCACCCCCAACCCTGAAACCAGTCCGGCCTCGATCTCCTCCCGAAACGCTTCGAAGTCCGGCCGCTTCAGCACATACACCCACCCACAGGCAAGGACCAGCAACCCGACGAGGCCCAGCCGCCACAAAACCCTCAGCAGAAGAGCCCCGAGAACAGAACCCCCGGCGCCCTGCACCCCCCCCGCATGCGTCAGCTGAAACAGGAACCCCTGCTTCCCAACCCACGCGCTCATGCGCGCTTGAAACGCGTCCAGTTGCTCGGGGTCCATCCTCATCGCGTCTTCCAGACTCCTCACCACTAGCCCCGTCCGGCCCGGTTGCCAACACCAATTCACAGCCGCCCCAAGGTTTTGCCTCGCCCGCGCGACCCGCCTGCCGTATGCCATCCGCGTGGAAGCCGCCGACTACACGGTCAAGCTTGAAATCTTCGAAGGCCCCCTCGACCTCCTCCTCTACCTGATCAAGCGGGACGAGATCGATGTCCAGGACATCTCGATCGAGCGCATCACCAGTCAATACCTCTCCTTCATCGAGACCTTCAAGCTGCTCAACATCGATCTCGCCTCGGAATTCATCGTCATGGCGGCCAATCTCATGTACATCAAGAGCCGTTCCCTCCTGCCACGCAGCGAACAACCGCCCGAGGAGGACGCCGAGGAAGACGACCCCCGATGGGAGCTGATCCGTCAGCTCATCGAATACAAGAAGTTCAAGGACGCCGCCCACTCCCTCGCGCGCCGCGCCCGCGAGCAGGAAAACTACTTCGCTCACCTCCCCGAGAAGGCCGCCCCGCCCCCCGACGAACCCCCGCCGCTCGCCGAGATCTCGATCTTCGACCTGATCCGCGCCTTCCAGGGGGTCCTCCGCCGCTTCGAGGAATCCCATGATCTGGGAGACATCATCGACGACCGCTTCACCGTTTCCGACAAGATCGAGTTCCTGCTCCAACGCCTGCCCGCCGGGCAATGCGCCAGCTTCCAAAGCCTCTTCGCCGAAGCCACCACCAAGGCCGAAGTCATCGTCACCTTTCTCGCCCTCCTCGAACTCATGAAGATGAACCAATTCCAAGTGTGGCAGGACAACATCCTCGGCGACATGGAAATCGAGCGCCGCCCCGCCGTCTGATTCCCTCCGATGTCCAAACCACAACGCCTCGCCGTCTTCGGCGGCAGTTTCGATCCGGTCCACAACGGTCACCTCCAGATCGCCCGGACCGCACGCGACGCCCTTCGTCTGGACCTCGTGCTCTTCATCCCTTGCCGCCAGTCGCCCCACAAGGAAGACGGAACCGTCGCCTCCGAGGAAGAGCGCCTCAAAATGCTGGAACTGGCCACCAGCGACCTCCCATGGGCCAATGTCAGCGAAATCGAAATGCTGCTCCCTCCCCCGTCGTACTCCTGGGTGACCGCCGAGGCCCTCAACGAAATCTACCCCGCGGCGCGCCTTTTCTGGCTCATGGGCGCCGATCAATGGGAGCTTATCCAGTCATGGGCGCGGCCCGAATACCTCGCCGACCTCGTCGAGTTCATCGTCCATGACCGCCGCGGCCGGTCGCCCCGGCCCCTCCCCGGCTTCCGCGTGCACTTCATTCACGGCCACCACCCCGCCTCCGCCACCGCCATCCGCAACACCGTTCCCGGCCCCCTCCCCCCCGGCTGGCTGCACGAAAATGTCGAACAATTCATCACGTCCCGCGGTCTCTACCGAAGCTGCTCTTGACAGCGGGCCCAGCCGCCCTGTGATTGTCCCGCAACGCGATTCGTCCCCTCGATGAAAGGCCTCCGAATCCTCCCGCCCCTCGCCGCCGCCGTCCTTCTGGCGGGCGCCCTCCCGCTTCCCGCCCAGCAGGATCCCCGTTCCCTCCTGCCCGTGCCGGAGTGGCAAATGGACTTCGAGAACCTCGACCCGGAGCGCCGGAAGGAATTCGCCCAACTCGTGTTCGAAGCCAAACGCCTCGCTGATCAGGAGCGCGTCATCGAGTGCCTCAACACCATCGCCAAGGCGGAGGCCATCTTCGACCGCAACCCCGCCCTCCTCAGCATGAAAGGCTCCGCTTATGTCGAGTTGCGCGATTTCGAGCAAGCCCGCCGCCACTTCCAGAAAGCGCTCGAATTGCAGCAGGCCTTCCTCGACCGCGTCGACTCCGTCGACAATCACGTGCGGAGCAACGTCCTCCGGCAGGTCAACTCCATCCACTTCAACCTCGCCGAGATGGACTTCGTCACCGGCAAATGGCAACGCTGCCACGAGCAGTTCGGCCGCCTCCTCGCAAGGGGCGTCGCCGACGAGCGCATCGCCCGCCTCGTCGAGTTCAAATACCTCCTCTGCAAACTCAAAATCGGACAGGTCGAGGAGGCGAGAAAGCTCGCCGGAAAATACGACTACACGGACGACCACCCGTTCTACTACTACGCCAATTCCGCCCTCGCATACTTCGACAAGAACTTCGAAGAGGCCGAACGATGGCGCGCCGTCGCCCGCCGCGTCTTCAGCATCCCCCCCGGCCTCCTCGTGGCATGGGAGGATACCATGATCGAATTCGGCTACGTGAAGGGCTTCTACGGCGGCGACCTCTCCGACGGCCCCGGCCAACCGCCCGCCCCGCCGGAGCCCGTCGTCCCCGAGTAACTCGCTCCCCCGTCACTCAAGGATGCGCGCCAGAACGTAGGGAAGGATGCCGCCGGCCCGGTAGTAGTCGATCTCGATGGGGGTGTCGAGACGCACCACGACCGGAACCTCCACCCGGGGTTGCCCGGGACGGACGGCCGCGAGGGTCGCGGCCGAGCGGGGCGCAAGGCCGCTCTGAAGGCCGGTGATCGAGAAGACGGCGTCGTGAAGGTCCTTCACGCGCTCGTAGTCCGCGGGGTCCCGGAAGGTGAGCGGCAAGACGCCCATGCCGGCAAGGTTCGAGCGATGGATGCGTTCGAAGGACCTGGCCACCACCGCCCTCACCCCGAGAAGACGGGTTCCCTTGGCCGCCCAGTCCCGGCTACTACCCATGCCGTAGTCGGAGCCCGCAATCACGACGAGGGGGACGCCCTCCTCCCCGTAGGCCACCGCGGCGTCGTAGATATGGGTGTAGATCCCCCCGGCGGCGGCGGCGGATTCCCCCCCGGGTCCAAGGCTCAGCGGCTCCAGCATCCCGGCGTTCCGGCCGCGGTACACCGTGTATCCGCCCTCGACACCCGGCACCATCAGATTCTTGATGCGGACGTTGCCGAAGGCGCCCCGCGTCATGACGCGGTCGTTGCCCCGGCGCGCCCCGAAGGAATTGAATTCCTCGCGCCGGACATGGCGGGCCAGAAGGTACCTGCCGGCCGGGGAGTCGGGCTTGATCGCCCCGGCGGGGGAAATATGGTCGGTGGTGACGGAGTCGCCGAAGATCCCGAGCGGCCGGGCCTCGAGGATGTCGGCGATGTCGCCGGGAGTGGGCGAAAACCCCTCGAAGAACGGCGGATTCCGGATGTAGGTCGAGGATTCGTCCCAGTCGTAGAGCGGGCCGGACTTGCCCGCAATCTCCTCCCACTTCGGGTTGGCCGTCTCGATATCCCCGTAAAGGGTTGCGAAGACCTCGGGCTTCAGGGCCGACGCGAGCAGTTCCTTCACCTCCTCGTGGCGCGGCCAGATGTCCTTCAGAAAGACGGGATTCCCGTCGCGGTCGTTGCCGAGCGGCTCGCCAAGCAGGTCGAGATCAACACGCCCCGCCAGGGCATACGCCACCACCAGCGGGGGCGACATCAAAAAGTTCGCCCGGATCGAACCGTGGATGCGGGCCTCGAAGTTGCGGTTGCCCGAAAGGACCGCGGCGCAGATGAGTTCCCCGTCCTCGATGGCCTCCTCGATGGCGGGGTGAAGCGGTCCGGAGTTCCCGATGCAGGTGGTGCATCCGTATCCCACCGTCTGGAACCCGAGACGATCGAGATCATCCTGCAGGCGGGTCTGCTCGAGGTAGTCGGTCACCACCCGCGAGCCGGGCGCAAGCGAGGTCTTCACGTAGGGGGGAACCGTCAGGCCTCGCTCCCCCGCTTTGCGGGCCACGAGACCGGCCGCCAGCATCACGCTCGGGTTCGAGGTGTTCGTGCAACTCGTGATGGCGGCGATCAGGACGCTGCCGTGCCGGATCTCCGTGTCCAACGGCGTGAATGCCGCACCCGCGATCACCGCGTCCGGAGTGGGACGGTTGGTCGTCATTTCGCCCTCGTCCCGCTCCGATCCGGGCGCCGCTTCCGATAACAATGAGCCCACCGCGAACCCCGCCGGCTCCGGCATGTGCACCGCAACGCGCGCCGCCCGCTCCGAGGCGGAACGCCCAAAACCCCCCTCCGCAACCGGAGCCGTGAAAAGCGAATCAAATCTCTCCCGCAACGCCGGAACCTCGATCCGGTCCTGCGGCCGCTTGGGACCCGCCACGGTCGGACGCACCGTGCCCAGATCAAGTTCGAGAAGCTCCGTGTAGTCGCACTGGTCACGCTCCGGGATGCCGAACATCCTCTGCGCCTCGAAGTAGCTGCGGACCGTCCGGCAGAGCTCCTCGCTGCGCCCCGTCCCGCGAAGGTAGCGGATCGTCTCCTCGTCGACCGGGAAGAATCCCATCGTGGCGCCATACTCGGGCGCCATGTTCGCAATCGTGGCCCGGTCCGGAAGCGTGAGCCGCCGCGCGCCCGGCCCGTGAAACTCGACAAACTTGCCGACCACTCCGTGGTGGCGCAACACGTGCGTCACATGCAACGTCAGATCGGTGGCCGTGACCCCCTCCGCCAGCTCCCCTTCAAGGAAAAACCCGACCACTTCCGGAACCTGAAAGGTCACCGGCTGACCAAGCATCCCGGCCTCCGCCTCGATGCCGCCCACTCCCCAGCCGACCACGCCCAGACCATTGATCATGGTGGTGTGCGAATCGGTCCCGACAAGGGTGTCGGGGTAGTAGACGCGGCCCTCACGGCCGTCCTCCCCGAACGGTTTCGACAACACCCCCTTCGCGAGGTGCTCAAGGTTCACCTGATGGACGATGCCGATGCCGGGCGGAACCACCGAGAAGGTTCCGAACGCCTGCTGGCCCCACTTCAGGAACTCGTAACGTTCCCGGTTCCGGATGAACTCGATCTCCATGTTGCGGTCCAGCGCAAGCTGGGAACCCGCAAAATCCACCTGCACCGAGTGATCCACCACCAGATCAACCGGGACGAGGGGCTCGATCGCCTCCGCCCGCGCGCCGTGCCTGACCGCCGCATCCCGCATCGCCGCCACGTCCACCAGCAGCGGAACACCCGTGAAATCCTGCAGGACAATCCGCGCCACCGTGAACGGGATCTCATGGTCGCCCGGCTTCCGGGCGTCCCACTTCGCAAGGTTGCGAACGTCTTCGACCGTCACCTTCCTCCCGTCCACGTTGCGCAGCACCGATTCGAGCACGATGCGAATGGAAACCGGCAGACGGAACAGGTCCGGGAACCCCTGCCCGGCCAACGCCGGAAGGGAGAAAAAACGGCCTTGCCCGCCATCTCCGGTCTGAAAACTGCCGAGGGTGTCCATGATCCTGGCTGATTCGGGCGCTCCCCGGACCGCAACGTAGAAACTCGTCAGGGATTGTCAAAGAATGAAAAAGGTTCGGGCTTCCGGCCGATCCCCGATGCCGGCACACTCCCATCACGATCCGCACCATGATGACCGGAGACCTCGTGACGTTCGCAGCCGTAATGGCTCTGGGACAGTTCAGCCCCGGCCCCGACATGTTGCTCCTGACCCGCACCGCCCTCTCCGACGGCCGGCGGGCCGGATGGTGGATGACCGCGGGAATCACAAGCGGATTGTGCGTGCACGCCGCCATCGCCATCGGGTGGATGGCGTGGCTCACCGCCCGGGGTGGCTGGATCGCGGCCGGATTGCGCTGGGCAGCCTGCGCCTATCTCGCATGGCTTGGCGCCCGGCTCATCCTCAAGGCCTGCACCTCCCGGGGGGCGCAGCGACCCGCTTCGGCCTCGCCGGCCGGACGAACCGGCTCCGCCTACGTCCGCGGGCTCCTGTGCAATCTGCTCAACCCGAAGGCCGCTCTGTTTTTTGCCGGCGTGGTGGCGCCGTTCCTTGCCGGCGAACGGCCGTTGTGGTGGCCCGCCGCCCTGTGGGGGATCATTGTCTTTCAGGGCATGGTCCTCTGGGGGCTCTGGGTGGCCGTCCTGCAGTCCCCGCCGATCCGCAATGGCTACGGGCGCGCCGCCCGGTGGATCGACGCCGCCTTCGGCGCCGGCCTGCTGGCGCTGGCCGTGACGGTCGCGCTGCGGTGAGGGTGAACGCGGCCCCGCCCAAGGCGGGCGACGCGTCCCGCTCGGACGCCCCCCTCCTCATCTCCCCGCCGAGCCCGGCCGGCGTTGCCCTGCTGCCCCTCGCGAGGCAAGCCTCGGACCGGTTGGCGACGCCGACGGGGGACGGGGGGGAGTCTCTCTCAGTGTCGTCCGTCGTCGGCGCCGTCGTCGTTCACCGGCATTGCGGACCAAAAACCTGGCTCAGTTGTGACGAGTTCCGGATTTCAAGACCCCTCCTGGAGCGTCGGCTTCTTGTGCTTCGTGAAGTAACCCACCCCCAGATAGAACTGCGGCGGATAATCCGGCAGCGGGTTCGCGTCAGGCGGACGCGGGATGTCCCGCCCGATCGTGGCGTCCTCCGGCTGAGTGCTCGCAATGTGCACCGGCGTCCCCACCCGAACCAGTTGGAAGAACTTCGGAGCCACATTCTCGTGCATGCGAATGCAACCGTGCGTGCACGGGTAGGGCTTCATCCAACCGGTGTGAAATCCATAGTGCTGCTTGAATTCACACCAATACGGCATCGGCGTCCCCTTGAACTTCCAGCCCGCGGGCTTCTTGTTCAGGTAGGTCTTGGCCGCCTGGTTCCCCTTGTAGGCATACCCGTGGCTGTTGGCCCGGTGATAATGCTCCTTCTTGAAAATCCGATAGGACCCGCGCGGCGTCGGCGACGAGGGCGTCCCGATCGACACCGGCATCACCAACAGCGGCGTGTCACCCTCCATCACGTAAGCCGCCTGGTTCTTCAGCGACACCTTGACACGAACCCTGCCCGCATCCGACGGCCTCCTGGCCGGCAGATCATACGCCGCATACTGCGCGTGGGAACCGGAACCCGTATACCCCCCCGGACCTGAACAGGATACCAGAACCAAACCGGCCGACGCAAAAATGATGGTCAATTGTTTCATTTGTCTTGGAAGTCTGCTGCAATGCGGGAATCAAAACCCTTTCCCGCAAATTTCAAGCGCCCCGGCCCAAAAAACCGGCAACCGAAAACCGAAAACCGGCAACCGGCAACCCCTCGCCCTCTACCACAACGCCCCCCCCCGCTCCCACGAATCAACCCGGCGGCTCCGAAACCACACACTCGCGTGGAGATACGGGACGTATTCCACCGCCGGGACGGACGCGAATCCGCCATAGTATCGCCGGTATCCATACCATCCCGGGCCGTAGTAGCCATAGATGCGGTGCCGATGGACCGGATAGTAAGAGGCGTAATCCCACCGCGTGAAATCCCGGCCGTTCCGGGCCCCCTCCGCGGTGCGGTCCGGACGCCCCCATGCCAGAAAGACCGCCCCTTCCGACATGCCCCGCTCGATCCGGCCCTCGCTGACCAGTTTCCGGTGCCCCGAGGGCAGACCCTCGAAAATCTCCGGGTGCGCCGCAATCCGAGCCTGCGGAGTCCGCGGTGCACAGCCGCCCAGCAACAAACCCGCCACCAGCAACGCAGGAAGGAAAACCCCTTTCATCACAACACAAGCATAGGCCCGATCGCGGACGACGCAATCCCCGTCGCGCCGCGGTCCCGGAAGCAAAGGCCCTCAAACGCGACCTCGACCGCCCCGGCCGCAAACGATTCCCAAAGCCAGCCGGCGGCCAACCGCAGCCCCCTCAAGGAAGAATTCGAACCCCGCCGGCGAATCTTACTTGCCAAGCCCGCCTGCCAGACCGCAATAGTGCATCGACACCACTTTACCCCGTGATCCATGTCCGATCTCATCACCGAAGCTGATCTCTCCGCCCTCCTGAAAAAATGCCCCGAGTGGGAATCCGACGGAACGTCCATTACAAAAACGGTGGAATTCGAGGACTTCCCGGAAGCCATGGAGTTCGTCAATGACCTCGCCGAACTCGCAGAGGACGCTCAGCACCACCCCGACATCGACATCCGCTACGCCAGCGTCACCCTCCGGCTCACCACCCACGACGCCGGCGGGTTGACGGCCTCCGACCTCGAATTGGCTCAGCGAATCGACCGCCTCAGCGAATAGCGGCTCCCCTCACTGGACGTTCCTCACCTTCTCCCATGCGCCGCTTCGGGCCGACGCGAGAACCGCGTCGCAAACATACTGGGTGCGAAGGGCATCCCTGAAGTCCGGGAAGCGCCTCGCGGAGGCAGGGTCGTCAAGGGCGCGCAGAAATTCGTAGGCGCCGTGAATGAACGAGTGCTCATACCCCAGCCCCAGCCCCGGCACCCACCAGTGGCCAAGATAGGGATGGTCGCCGTCCGTGACGTGAATCGACGACCAGCCGCGCGTCTCGCCCGGAACGCCGTGGTCGAAATAGGACAGACGATTCAGATCGTGCAGGTCCCAGGCCAGCGATTTGTGTTCACCGTTGATCTCGAACGTCTTGAGCGCCTTGTGGCCGCGGGCGTAACGGGTCGACTCGAAGATCGCCAGCGATCCGTTGGCAAATCGCGCAAGGAAAGCGCACGCATCGTCGATGCCGACCGGTTCGACCTTCCCGCTTTCCTGGTGGACCCGTTCCTTGACGAACGTCTCCGTCATCGCCGAAACCTCCGAAACTTCACCGTTGATCCAGCGCGCCGTGTCAATGCAGTGCGCGAGCAGGTCCCCGGTCACGCCCGATCCGGCCGCTTTGACGTCCAGCCGCCAGAGGGCCGTGCCGCCCTGCGGCAGATCCTCCGCAATCGTCCAGTCCTGCAGAAAGTTGGCCCGGTAGTGAAACACCCGGCCCAAATCGCCGCGGTCCACGATCTCCTTCGCCAGCGTCACCGCCGGAAGAAAACGATAGTTGTACCAGATCAGGTTCGGAACGCCGGCCTTCTCGACCGCCGCGAGCATCTCCTCGCCCTCGGCCGCATCACGCGCGATCGGCTTTTCGCAGAGAACCATCTTGCCGGCCTCCGCCGCCGCCACCGCGATCTCCCGGTGCGAATCGTTGGGCGTGCAGATGTCGACCACGTCAATGTCCTTCCGCGCCAGCACCTCCCGCCAGTCGGTCTCCACATCCTCGTATCCCCACCTCCCGGCAAAGGCACGGGCGTTCCCGGCGTTGCGCCCGCAGATCACTTTCGGATGAAAACGGTGCTCGGTGTCGAAGAAACGATGAACCTGACGGAAGGCGTTCGAATGCGCCCGCCCCATGAACCCGTACCCGATGACGGCAAGATTGAGTGGTTTTGGCATTGGATGTACGATGTTGGAGTCCCGGTTTGCAGCTCTCTGGGGTCCCGACCACCAGCTAGCGAGGCAAGCCTCGGACCAAGATGCAGGATGCAGGCCCACGGGATTGCATCCTGAATCTTGCACCCTGCATCAGGCAGGGCAACCTTGCTGCCGGAAAACTTGACTCATTTGTGACGACTTCTGGATTTCAAGGACTCTAGTCCCACCCCTGCGTGTCCCGCACCTTGAGCATCAGGTCGAGGATCGTGTTCCAGGTGGCGGGATTCTCGAGCACGGCGTTGTCGAACATGCAGCCGTCCCAGCAAAGATGGCGGATGCCGCGCCGGGGGGCGTCCTTCAACCAGTAGCCGGCACAACGGATCACATCCAGCTTCCCGTTCGGATCGTCCGCCGGGGTGTGGCGGCCGGTCTTGTCGTGGGAGCCGGATCCATGCACCGTGCCGTCATTCTGCGCGATGTGGATGTCGAACGTCCACGGGCGCAGTTTCTCGGTCATGCTCTCGTAGGCCGCCCAGAACTCCTGCTCCGAGCAACCCTCCTCGATCAGCGCATGCTCGGGAGCATTGATGCCCAGCATGTAGAGATAGGTGTGGGCAAGGTCGGCCTGAAACCCGACCGTCCCCGGCATGCCGGTCTGTTCGAGAACGTCCAGCATATCCTTCCATGAATGCATGCCGCCCCAGCAGACCTCCCCTTCCGCCGCAAGCCGTTCGCCATGATCGGCCGCCACCCGCCCGGCCCGCTGGAACGTCTGCGCGATCATCCGCGTGTTCGCCTCGGGGGCCGCCGCCCAATCCGACGGGCTCCCCGCCGAGTCGATACGAATGACTCCATACTGGCGCACCCCGTGCTCGTTCAGAATCCCCGCGATGCGGCAGGCGACGCTCACCGCATGCACGAAGCTGTCCCGGTCCTCCTCGGAGCCAAACGCCGAACCGCCTCCGGTCGGCTCCCAGACCGGCGCCACCAGCGAGCCCACCTTCAACCCCATGGCGGCAATCTTGTCCGCCATCCGCCGGATCTCGTCGTCGCTGGCTTCCGGATCGGTGTGCGGATGAAACAGAAAAAGATCAATCCCGTCGAACTTTTGACCGTTCACCTCCGCCCCAACCGTCAGTTCGAGCATCCGGTCAAGTCCGAGCGGAGGCTGGTCCGTGTCCGGGTCCTTGCCGACCAGACCAGGCCACATGGCGTTGTGAAGTGCGGGTTTGCTGGGCATGATTGTGTTATCTGTTGGGCGTTGCGGATTGCTTCCTCCGGGCGCTATGCCTCCCGGGGGTCGAAAGTTGACGGCCCACGCCGCGGAGAGTCAATCCCCAATCACCGCCCGGAAAGTCGATTGCGTCCACCGCCGCCTCTTCCGGCCCGGCTTGCCGGGCACGGCGGACGGCCGGAATCGGATGAAAGAACCGGTCCCCTCCGAACGAGACAAAACCATGTCACATCCGGCCCCGTCCCCGCTCACGAACCCGCCAGATGCGAATGATCGACGACGGATGACGGTGCGAAAGCCTCCCAATCGTCACGCGCAATCGTCGCCGGTATCGCCAACCGGTCCGAGACCTGCCATGCTCGAGCATTGATTGGCATCATAAAGGACTCCCCCTCGGATGACGAGGTTCTGTCGCGCTTCCTCTCCTACGTCGAGGAGAGCGGCCTCACGCTCTACGAGCACCAGGAGGAAGCCATCCTCGAATGGTTCGCGGACCGAAACGTGATCCTCAACACGCCTACCGGGTCGGGGAAATCACTGGTGGCCCTCGCGGCGCATTTCCGCGGATTGTGCCATGGACGAAGATCCTGCTACACGGTCCCCATCAAGGCCCTTGCCAACGAGAAGTTCCTCGCGCTCTGCCGCACCTTCGGCCCTGATCAAGTCGGTCTCGTCACTGGCGACGCCACCGTGAACCCCGGCGCCCCCGTCATCTGCTGCACGGCGGAGATCCTTTCCAACCGGGCCCTTCGCGAGGGGGAACAGACCGATATCGCGGACGTCGTGATCGACGAGTTTCACTATTACTCGGACCCCGAACGGGGCGCGGCATGGCAGATCCCGCTTCTTACGCTCCCCCGGGCCCGTTTCCTCCTCATGTCGGCCACCCTCGGCGACACCAGCTTCTTCGAGCGGGAACTCACCGCCCTCACCGGCGCCCCCACCACCCTCGTGCAGTCCGGCCGGCGGCCGGTGCCCCTCGAATTCGAATACAGCGAAATCCCCCTCGAAGAAAAGGTCGGCCAACTCGTCGCGCAGGAGCGGGCCCCGGTCTATCTCGTGCACTTCACGCAACTCTCCTGCCACCAAACCGCCCAAAACCTGCTCTCGCAGAACTTCTGCTCGAAGGCCGAAAAGCAGGCCCTCGCCACCGAACTCGCCAACGCCGGCTTCAGCAGCCCCTACGGCCGCGAGATCGCACGATTCGCACGCTCCGGCGTCGGGGTCCACCATGCCGGCCTCCTCCCCAAATACCGGGTCCTCATCGAGAAGCTCGCCCAGCAAGGCCTGCTGAAGGTCATCTGCGGCACCGACACGTTGGGAGTCGGCGTCAATGTCCCGATTCGAACCGTCGCCTTCACCGGCCTCTGCAAATACGACGGACGAACGACCCGGATCCTCACGGTGCGCGATTTCAAGCAGATCAGCGGACGCGCGGGACGCCGCGGATTCGATGAGATCGGTTACGTCGTCGCCCAGGCCCCCGAACACGTCATCGAAAACCTCCGCCTCAAGGACAAGGCCGCCCGCCGCGCCCGCGGCGGCGGGAAAGCCCGCAAGCCGGTCCTGAAAAAGCCGCCCCCCAAAGGATTCGTCAACTGGACCGAGGAGACCTTCCGCAAGCTCATTGATTCTCCGCCCGAACGCCTCGCCTCGAGCTTCCAACTGAATCACGGGATCATCCTGAACGTCCTGAGCCGCCGGCACGAAGACGGGTGCGCGGCCCTCAAGGCGCTCATACAACGCTCCCACGGATCCCCCGCCTCGAAGCAGCAGCTCAGGCGGCACGGCCGGCAGCTCTTCCGGGGCCTCGTCGAGGGAAAGGTGCTGGACATCATTCCCCCCGCCCGACGCACCGGACCCGCCAAGGTGAAGTTGAACGTCGAACTGCAGGAGGAGTTCTCATTGAACCAGGCCCTCGGGCTGTGGCTGCTCGACGCCCTGCCCCAGCTCGACGAAGACGACCCCCGACACGCCCTCAACGTCCTCTCCCTTGTCGAAGCCATCCTCGAAAACCCCGACGTCATCCTCCGCAAACAAACCGAGCAGGAACGCGACCGTCTCTACCGCCGGCTCAAGGAGGAAGGAGCCGGCTACGACGAACTCATGGAGCGCCTCGCGGAGGTCGAGTGGCCCATGCCCGGAAGGGAGTTCATCTACGACACCTTCAATGAATTCGTGCGCCGCAACCCATGGATTCGCGACGACGCCATCCGGCCGAAGTCGATCGCACGCGAGATGTTCGACGAATACCTCGACTTCCCCGGCTACATCCGGAAATACAAACTCGAACGGAGCGAGGGGGTCCTGCTACGCCACCTCTCGGAGGTCTACAAGGTGCTCTCCCAGACCGTCCCCCCCGCCGCCAGATCCGCGGACGTCGCCGAGGCGGAGGCGTTCTTCGAGGACATCGTCCGCGGAGTCGACGCCAGCCTCCTCGACGAATGGGAGCAGCTCCGCGACCCCGCATACGACCCCGAGGATGCCCGCCGCGCGCGCGCGGCCGAAACCCGCCAGCGCGAGGCCGTCCCCCTCACCCGCCGCAAGGCCGAATTCGACAAGGCCGTCCGCTCCGCCGTCCACGGCTTCCTGAAAGCCCTTCGCGACCACCAGTGGGACCGCGCCCTCGAGTTCATCCAGCCCGCCGATCCCCGCGGGGAACCATGGAATCCGCCCCGCCTGCAAGCCGCCCTCGAACCCTACCTCGCCGAATTCCCCCCCTTCCTTCTCGATCCGGAAGCGCGCAATGCAAGGCATACCCACCTCGCAACCGGCCCCGACCCGGGCCTTCACCAGCTCACCCAGACCCTCGTCGATCCGGACCACGCCCTGTTCTGGCAAGCTTGCTTCCGCCTCGACCTTGCCGCCACCGACCGGGACCAGCGCGCAGCCCTCATCTTCGAGGGATTCGCGAGGATGTGACCCGCGGCGGAGGCCGCCCGGCCGGGCATC
>CAYPUM010000034.1:0-15862 GCA_964413545.1 uncultured Roseibacillus sp.
GGCACGAGTCTGGCAGTTCCAAGTTTCACATCGAAGGGCTCTCCACGAACGTCATCGAAACCTCCCCGGCGGTTGGAGAACCCGAAGCATCGTCCCCGGAGAAGACAACCTCCACCGCCGAAGTGGGAGGCGTCGCACAGGATCTGCCCGGCCCGGACCAGCAATCCAAGCAAAGCTTCACGATCGACTGGGGCGAAGATGAAATCTCGATCGACCGGTTCAAGGCGCTGCCCGGCATCGCGGCCGAGGACGTTGAACTCCACTACGGCAAAGGCGAGGCGGCCAAGCTGAAAGCCACCGTCACGGCGGGGGGCGCCCGCCTCGCCATCGAGACCGATCAATCTGGTCGCGGCCGTGTCAGACTTGAAGATGGCCCCCTCGACCTCGGGAAACTCACCCTTCCCGGAATGCCCGCACTGCAAGGGACGATCGAGACCCTTGTCGCGGACCTCACCGGGTTGTTGGACGGCCCGGACGCGTGGCGGGGCAAATTCCGGCTGTCCGGCCGCGACGTTGCCTTGGAGGACGGCCGCCTGCCGGAGCTGAGTGTCAGGGGCGACTTGACGGACAAAGGCATCGAAGCGCAATCCAGCCTCGGGAAGATCCTCGAGGTGAACGCGAATCTCCCGCGGTCCGTTCTTGTCTCCCTCGACACCCGGGACGACCGAGGCGGGGCCGGCCCGTGGCAAGACCTTCCCCTGTCGCTGGCGGTACGAACTCCGTCCATCCATGAAGCGTTGAAAACGCTATGGCCGGCCGTCGGCCGGGAGGTGCCCGATCTCGCCAATATCCCGGACGGGAATGCTGCCATCGAGGGGACCGTTACCACGGGGGGGGCCTTCGGCGTTCAGGCTGCCGATCTGCGCTGGAGTCTCGGCGAGATCCTCTATCAGAGTCATCCGGCGCCCGCGTTTGAAGGCACCGTCAATTTCGCGGACGGAGTGGCGCGCGCCACTGCCAGCCTGGCTGATCCGCAACCGGGCCAGACCCTCGACCTGGCCGTCGGTTGGGATCTCGACTCCCGCCACTACGACGGCGAATTGGAAGCCGAGCTGCCTGATCCCTCTTGGCTCGTTCCCTTTCTTCCGGGCGAGGGACCGCTCTGGCGGCCCACCGGCTCGCTCGCCCTCGATTGGTCCGGCCGAGGCGCCTTGCCTCCGAACGCTCCAGCCAGCCACGAGGGCCGTCTGGAGGTAGGCGAACTTCACCTCACCGCCCCCGGCGACACCACCACCAGCGCCACGCTGGAGGGATCCTACAACTGGCCGGAATCCCTCGCAGTGAATTCCTTCACCCTGCGCAACGGCGATCTGCGGCTCGACGGCGCGCTGCGGTGGGAGGAAGGCCGCCTCACCGTCGCGCCTCTTCGCCTCCACGACCAGACCGGCCTCCTCGCCAGACTTGAAGGCCGCCTGCCGGCGGATCCCGAAGCACTCACCCCGGAGGCGTTCTTCGCACAAGAACAGGAACTCGGACTCGAACTCGAAGCCCGGGAACTCCGCCTTCAGCGACTCGCCAAGCTGGTTCCGCTCGATCTTCCCGCGGGCTTCACGGCCACTCTTGACGCCGATTTGGAGATCGCCGGAACACCTGCCGCTCCCACCCTTGGCGGCGAAGTCCAAGCCGCCGAAATCACGACCCCCGGCCCCGAATCGCTGCCGGTCCTCTCGGCGCGGCTCGACCTCTCCACCAGCAACCGCACCCTGCACGCCCATGGCGAAGTTGCGGAGCCGGATGGTCAACTGGTTACTTTCAAGGCCTCCCTGCCGCTTCGCATCCGGGACTTGGTCGAGGATCCCGGGCAGATCGACGGCCTGCCGCTCACCGCGCAAGCCATGGTCAGGGATTTCAATCTTCAACGTCTCCGGATCTTCCTCCCCCGCCTCGCCGAATCCCGCGGCGCCATCGAGGCCGACATGCGTCTCGGAGGAACAATCGGGAAGCCCGCGCTCTCCGGCGGCGCGGCCCTCAGGCTCGACTATCTGCCGCTCCCCAACCTCCCCCACGGAGCTGTCGAAGACTCCCGGCTTCTCGTGCGGCTCGATGGCGACCGGATCGTCATTGATCCCTCACCGATCACCGCGGCGGGCGGCCGCCTCATTCTCTCCGGCGCCGTCTCGCTTGCCGAAGAACAGCCGCAATTCGACCTGCAGGCCATCGCGGAGAGTGTGCTCATCTGGCGCGACGACCAGATCCTGATCCGTTCCAACGGCCGCCTCACGTTCACCGGACCATGGGAGGACATGCGAATCCGTGGCGACCTCGCCCTTGTCGAAAGTCTGTATCACAAGGACATCGAAATCCTGCCGCGCGGCATCCCCGCCGGGGGGGCCGAAAGGCCGGTCCTGCCACAGTTTGACCTCGGCCAGCGCAACCCTCTTGAAGACCTCCCGGCGCCATTCGCCGGTTGGGGACTCGACGTCGCCATCCGCACCGATGACCCCCTCCTCATCCGGGGCAACATTGCGACCGGCCGGGTCACCGCCACGGCGCGTCTGACCGGCACGCTTGCCGATCCCCGTCCCGAGGGGGTCGTCAACCTCCGGGATGCCGAAGCCGTCCTGCCGCTCAGCAAGCTCAGTGTCAGACAAGGCACCCTCACGCTGCGGCCCGAACATCCGTTCGATCCCGTCCTTGACATGCGGGGCGTCACCGTCCTGAACCGCCACCAGATCAACGTGTACCTTTTCGGGCCGCTTTCGAATCTGCGCTACGAACTCGTTTCCGATCCCCCCCTGCCTCAGCACGAGATCCTCACCCTTCTGGCCACCGGCGCCACCACCGCGGGCCTCGAAGACCAGGACACGGCCACCAGGAAAGCCTTCCAGTTCCTGATCAATGAACTGAAACGCCGGTTCAGAAAGCCCGGTCGCGACACTTGGTTTCAACGGTTCCTCGAAACCCTCGAAGTGGTCGAATTCCGAATCGGCGAGAACGACCCCTTCAGCGGTCGTTCCTATACTTCCGCCACCCTGCAACTGAACCGCTTCCTTTCTCTCTCCGCGGCCGTGGACCGCGAGAATCATTCCCGCGCCCTGCTCGTGTTCTCGCCTCAGCCGAGTGATTCCAAAGCCCTCCTCGGCAAGAGAGGGTCCGAGAGCCCATCGGCCGCCCTTTCCTCCTCGAAAGTCCGGATCAGGGGCCTGCGATCCATCTCAACCCGGCAGGCCCTCGCCGCCATCTCCGGGCGGCTCGAATTCATCCTGAACCGGCCCGCCACCCCTTCCCGCGCCAGCGATGCCGCCTTCCTGTTGGAGCGTCACCTCAAAAAGCTGGGCTTCAGCGAAGCGACGGTGGCATCGAAGATCGCTTCTCCGACCGTCATCCATCTCCTGGTCGACGAGGGACCCCGTTACTCCCTTGGCGACATCGTGGTCTCGGGAGTCGAAGAGGAACTCGCCAAGGACATCCGGGAACAAATGCGCTCCGCCCATCTCGGCCCCATGCAGCGGACCGCCGGGAAGATCCCCTATCTGCCCGAAAACAACGACGCGGGCCTCGATAACGTGAAAGCCCTGCTGCACTCCCGCGGTCACTGGGCCGGCCAAGTCGAACTGGCGAGCGCCAGCCGAGACCCTGACACCGGCGGGACGACGCTGCGCCTCGCGGTCTCGCCCGGGCCTCTCTTCCGCCTCGCGTCCGTGGGAATCGGGTCCCCCACGCCCTTCCGTCAGGAGCTTCTCGCTTCCCTCCGCTCCGTCATCGGCCGTGTCGCCGATACCGGGAGCATCAACCGCGCCCGCAGCATCGTGGAGAGCTTCTTCCGCGACCGGGGTTACCGGAACGCCAAGGTCTCCATGCAGGCCGCCCACGCGGACGGGCGAACCCGCCTCTCCTTCGGGGTCGAGGTCGGGAAGCGGGTCACGGTCGGCAAGGTGCATCTTGCCGGCCTTCGCCGGACCAATCCCGATGTTGTCCACTCCCTCTTCGAGGAGTTTCCCGGCCAGTTCTTCAACCGCGAAGAGGCGGACGACCAAATCCGCGAGCTTTTCGCAACGGGCGCCTTTTCCGGCATCCGACTCGAAGAAGAGCCGGTCCGCAGCGGCACGATCGATCTTACCCTGCATTTCAAGGAAGCCAAACCCACCGGCTATCAGTTCTACGCCGGCGCCGGCAGTTACGAAGGCTTCATCCTCGGCGCCGCCTATTATCACCGGAACCTTTTCGGCAACCTTTGGAACCTCTCCGCCCGGGCGGAATTTTCCGGCCTCGGTCTGCTCGGTGAAGTCAGAGTCACCGACCCGTGGTTCCTTGGTTACGACCTGCGCTTCACGCCCCGCGCCTTCCTCCTCGCCCGGCGCTACGAGGGATACGACAAGCTCGAGGGTGGATTGGGAGCCGAACTCGCATGGGATCTCACCGAGCATTACTCGATGACCCTCGACTGGACCAGTTCGGTCGTGAGTCTCAGTGCCAACGGCCTCTCGCAAAGCGAGATCGGCCCGAACACCTACGCCCTCAACGTGCTCGGGCTGACCCAGACCTACGACCGGCGCAACGACGCGGCGGTCCCGACGGACGGTTTCATCGCCCGTCTTTCGACCGACCTCGGCCTGGCCCTCGGCGAACGAAACGTCTCATTCTTCCGGGCCGAGGGACTCGCGGCCTACTACCATCCCCTTACCACGGATTCCTTCCTTGCGTTCGGCGCGAGGGCCGGCGCCATCATCCCCGGCGGCTCGTCGGACGATCTGCCGATTGATCTCCGTTTCTTCGCCGGCGGGGCCAACTCCGTCCGCAGCTTCCCCGAGCGCGAACTCGGCCCGAGGGGAAGCGGGGGCGATCCGCGCGGCGGCGAAGCATATTGGATCGCCAACCTCGAATACGTCCGTCGCGTCGCGGGTCCCGTCCACGGGGTCGCCTTCCTTGACGCCGGCAGCCTGAGCCGTTCTTACGAGGATCTCCTCAATGCCGATGTCAAGTTCGCCGCCGGCCTCGGCGTCCGCGTGCATCTCCCCATCGGCGCCCTGCGACTCGAATACGGCCGCGGCCTCTTCACCGAACCCGGCGACCCCGCCGGCGCCCTGCACTTCGCAATCGGCGCCTCCTTCTGAATCCGGAAGTTGATCCCAACCATACCCGGCCCCCCATGAAGAAATCGCTGCAACTTGCCCTCGTCAGATGGTTGTTCACTCCGCTCGCCGGGGTGAGGCTCGGCAACTGGCTGCGGCTCCTTCGACACCGGGGGGCCTCGATTTCCCCGCGCTACTGGCCGCGCGCGGCCTTCACGACGCTGATGGCGCTGTTGAACTCTGTCCTGGCGCGGATTCAGTTCCGCCGTCATGGCCGGGAGGTGGAGGCGGCCCGCGTGAGCCGTCCCGTCTTCGTCCTCGGCCACCACCGGAGCGGCACCACCCATTTGTGGAACCTCCTCGCGCAGGATCCCCAATTCGCCTCGCCCACCGTGCTGCAGGCCGTCTTCCCCCACACCTTTCTTCTCCTCGAGAAGTTCATCCGCGGCGCGGCGAGCCTGTTCACCCCCGGCAAGCGCCCCCAGGACGGGGTGGCCTTCGCGCCCGACAGCCCGCTCGAAGACGAACGCGCCCTGTGCACCGCCACCTTCCTCTCGATCCAGATGGCCCGACATTTCCCCCGCCAGCGATCGGACTTCCTCGACCTGCTCGGTCTCGAAGGCGCCGCCCCTGCGGCGCGACGGCGCTGGCAAGGCGCCCTCGACCAGTTCGCCCGCGCCCTCGCAGTCCGGCACGGCCATGACAAGACCCTTCTCTTCAAGTCGCCCGACCACACCGCCAAAGTGCGCCTCATCCTCGAACTCTACCCCGACGCGCGCTTCATCCACATCACCCGCAACCCGTATCATGTCTACCGCTCGACGATGAAGATGGAAGAGGCCACCCTTCCGTTGTACGCTTACCAACACCCCGACCCCGAAACCCTGGAAGACTTCGTCCTTTGGCGTTACCGGCGAATGTACGAGGCCTTCTTCCGCGACCTCCAACGCATCCCGCCGGGACAGCTCTCCACCGTCAGCTTCGAAGACCTCGAAACCACGCCCCTCGATTGCCTCGAGCGCATCTATCGGGAGCTCGATCTCCCGGCCTTCTCCCGGGCCCGCCCCGCCTTCGAGCGCTACCTCGCCTCGGTCGCAGGATACCGCAAGAACGGATACCCCGATCTCCCCAAGGACGCCAGACAGCGCATCACGGAACGCTGGGGCCCCATCTTCCGCTCCCTCCAATACTCCCCCGAGCACGACTGACCCGCCGGGAAAAGACCGCTTTCCCATGCAACGCCCTGGATTCAAATGGATATTTGAAATATTCGTTTGCACGATCCGTTCTTCTGCTGTTCTTCAGACCGCGTCGGAATGGCAAGCGAAGCCAAAGAGCGCCTCCTCTCGGCGGCCGTCGGAGCGTTCGCCCGGAAGGGTTACCTCGGGGCCACGGTGGCTGAAGTCTGCGAGGAGGCCGGCGCAAATATCGCGGCGGTGAACTACCACTTCGGCTCGAAAGAGCATCTCTTCCGCCATGCTCTGCGGGAGGCCTTCGCGATCGCCAACGGACGCTATCCGATCGACGGCGGGCTTCCGCCTGAGGCGCCCCCGGAGGAGCGCCTGCGGGTCTTCATGGAAGCGCTGATCCGCCGCTCCTTCGACGCCGGTCCGGCGGGTTGTTTCAACCGGATCATGGCGCGCGCCCTCAACGTCGAGAGCGGTTTGGAAGACCTGATCATGCGCGAGCTGCGCAAACTCGAAATCGGCGCCCTCGACCCGATTCTGTGCGAATTGCTGGGGACCCGCGCCCCGACTCTCATCGCGCAGGCCCGTGCCAATGTCATCGGCCTTTCGGTTTTTCCCTCGAAGGGTCCGGCCGTCCGGCGGCTCATGACGGGGGCCTCTCCGCGAAGGATCCGAAGCTTCATCGACCGCCAGGTGCGCTTCGCCCTCGCGGGCCTCGCGGCGCTGCGTCCCGAATCCCGAACCCGCCCCGCCGCGCGATGATCCGCCTCTCCCCGCTCGTTGCGTTCCCGATGCTCCTGGGCGGCTGCTCGTCGCCCGGTCCGCTCGCCCCGGGAGCGGCTGCCTCCCTGGAGTTGCCAGCTCGATACGATGCCACTCCGTACCCGACCCCCCAAGTCACTGACTCGCTGCTCGGTCTCTTTTCGGATTCCGGTTTGAACGCGGTGGTGCGGCGCGCCCTTGCGAACAACCCGGACCTGAGAGTGTCCCTGGCCCGCTTCGAGGAAGCCGGTTTCAACACCCGCCGCACCTCGGCCGCATTTTTTCCGAGCCTTTCCGGGAGCGCCTCGACGTCGCGATCCGACTCGCCGGCCCAGCCCGTCACGGACACGCTCTCCGCCGCCCTTGACGCCCGCTGGGAGCTCGACGTGTGGGGCCGCATTCGTGCCGGCATGGCCGCGGCCGCCGCCGACCAGGGCGCGGCGGCCGCAGACTACGAATCGGCCCGCCAATCGATCGCCGCCCAGACCATGCAGGCGTGGTTCGAACTGGTGGCCGCCGAGAAACTCGTCGACCTCGGACGCCGCCAACTGGAGAGTTTCGAGTCCACCCAGCGCTTGGTGGCCCGTCGCTTCGAACTCGGCACGAGCCGCCTCGGGGAGCTCGAATTGGCCCGCGCCGACACCGAAAATGTGCGCGCCAACCTCCAGCAAAGCCTCGACGATCGCGACCGCGCCGCGCGCCTGGTCCGGGTCCTGAGCGGGGCATATCCCGATGCCTCGATCACGACGTCCCGCCAGTGGCCCTCGCTCGACCGCTCCGTGCCGTCGGGCCTTCCCTCGGATCTGCTCCGCATGCGTCCCGACATCGACGCCGCTTACCAACGCATCCGGGCTGCCGACGCTCGCGTGAAGGTGGCCCACGCCGATCTCTTTCCCAGCTTCGGCCTTACGGCCAACGGAGGGCGCTCCAGCAACAAGCTGTCCGACCTGGCGCGATCTTCCTTCGACGCATGGTCGCTGGTGGCCGGTCTCAGCGCCCCGCTTTTCGACGCCGGCCAGCGGCGGGCCGAACTGGGCGCCTCCGGCAAGCGCGCCGAGCAGGCCTCTCAAGCCTGGCGCGCCACCGTCCTTGAAGCCTTCCGCGAGGTCGAGGATGCCCTCGGGAGCGAATCCTATCTCCGCTCGCAGGAGCGCGCCCGCCTCGCGGCCCTCGCCGCCGCCCGCAACGCCGAGTCCCGGACGCGCCGCGACTTCGAGGCCGGCGTCACCGAGGTCCTTTCGCTCCTCGTCGCCCAACGGCTCGTCTTCAACACCGAGGAAGGCGCCATCCGCCTCCACAAGACCCGCCTGCAAAACCGCGTGCGGCTGGCGCTGGCACTGGGGAAGGGCGTGTGAACCGGACCCTCCAATTTCCCTTCACCAGCTTCCAGACCGCTTCCCACCACCGGAACTCAGCCCCTGAACAACCAGACGATGTCCCGAGCTTCCGCAAATCACGATCCGAACGATCGGCGCACGGACGAAACCTCTGATTTGCGCTCAAGTTCAGAATATCGCACCTCGCACACCTCCATGCCTCCTTCCAAGCGCGTCCTGAATGTTGTCGTCGCTCCCCTCATTCTGGCCGGGGCGGCGGCCCTGGTGATTTCCATGGTGCGAGCGAGGAAGGATCCGCCGTCGCGCATCCCGGCGCAGGCCGTGCCCCGGGTGGCGGTGATGAACTCCTCGCCCGCCGATGCCACCCCGGCGGTCCGCAGCTACGGCAATGTTCGTACTTTTTACGAGGCCCGGCTATCGAGCCTCGTCTCGGGTGAAGTGATCGAGGTGGCGGAGGCGTTCCAGCCGGGCCGGGCGGTCGCAAGGGACCAGGCGCTGGTCCGCATCGACCCGGCCGACTACCATGCCGTCGTGGCGGAGCGCGAGAGCACCCTCGCCACCAATCAGCAGGCGTTGGCAGAGGAGGAAACCCGCTCGCGGCTGGCGCGCGAGGACTGGACCACCAGCGGCCGCCGGATCGAGAACGCTTCCGACTTCACCCTCCGCAAGCCGCAACTCGCAGCCGCGAGGGCGAAGGTGGCCGCCGCCTCCGCGGCGCTCGACAAGGCCCGCCTCGACCTCCAACGCACCGAGATCCGGGCTCCCTTCGACGCCATCGTGGGCGCCCGCAACACGAGCCCCGGCAACATCGTGAATCCCGGGACCGAACTCGGCGTCCTGATCGGCCGTGACCGCCTTGAAGTGCGCCTTCCGCTCACCCCCGAGCAGGCCGCTTTGCTGGATCTTCCCCTCGCCTTCACCGACGCCGCCTTACCCTCTCCCCTCGAGGCCGCCTTGAGCACCCCCACCCGTCCGGGCCTCACGTGGACGGCGCGCGTCACGCGCACCGAGGCCGGGGTCGACCCCCGCAATCAGGTCACTTGGGTGATCGCCGAGATCGAGAACCCCTTCGACCCTGGCGGCGGGTTCCTGCCGGTGGGCGCCTTCGTCAACGCCACCCTCCCGGGACACGTCATCCAAGGCGTCCACCGCCTTCCGGAAGCGGCTCTCATGGACGACCGCCACGTCTGGATCGTCAAGGAGGGCCGTGAACTCGTCCGCCAACCGGTGGCGCGCGTCTTCACCGAAGAAGGAAATGTCTTTGTCCGCATCCCGGCGCCGCTCGCTCCCCTGCCGCTCGAAGTGGTCACCCGGCCCCTCGCAAGCTTCCAGCCCGGACAGGCCGTCCGGCCGGCAGGTTCCAAGACCCGGGCGCGAGGTTCCAAATAAGCTCCGGCCTTCAGATTCCACTTAACGCATGGCGCCCATGCCCACCCCCCAGCAACGACATCCCCTCATCGCCTGGTTTGCCGAAAACACGGTGGTGGCAAACATCGTGATGGTCACGATCCTGGTCACAGGGGTGTGGACCGCGATCCATGTCCGCAAGGAATCCTTTCCCACCTTCGACGCGGAATCGGTCACCATCACGGTCCCCTTCCTCGGCGGCACCCCGGAGGATGTCGAGCGAGGCGTGACCATCAAGATCGAAGAGAGTTTGCAAGGGATCGAAGGGATCGAGCACATCCGGAGCACCTCCACCGAGAACAGTTCCGTGGTCACCGTCGAGGCGGTCGAAGACTACCCGATCCTGAAGCTCCTCGACGACGTCAAGATCCAGGTCGACGCCATCCCGGCCTTTCCCGAGCAGGCCGAGAAGCCCGTCATCGCGGAACAGAAGCGGCGCAACACCGTCATGTGGGTGACCGTCAAGGGCGACGTCGAGGAGGCCGTGCTCAAGGAGACCGCCCGCGGCCTGCGCGACGAGTTCCTCCGTCTGTCCGGCATCAGCCGCGTCGAAACCTTCGGAGCCCGCGACTATGAGATCTCGATCGAGGTCTCCGAGAACCTCCTGCGCACCTACGGGCTCACCTTCGACGAAGTGGCGGAGGCCGTCTCGAACAGCTCGATCGACCTCGCCGGCGGCGTGGTCCGCAGCGAGCGCGGCGAGATCTCGATCCGCTCCCGCAACCAGGCATACGTCGCGAGCGAGTTCGCCGCCATCCCGCTGCGCACCACCGCCGAGGGAATCCGCATTCGCCTCGGCGACGTGGCCCGCATCCGCGACGGGTTCGTCGACCAGGAAGCCCTCACCCGCTTCGACGGTCAGCCCGCGGTTTCGCTCCAACTCACCACGGAAGGCAACGGCGACATCATCCAAGCCGCCAAGCAAGTACAGGAGCTGGTCCGGGATTATCCTCAGACCCGCGTCCTGCCGGCCGGGGTGACGGTGGTCAGCTGGAACGACGGCACCGTTGCGATCCGCTCCCGCCTTAGTCTCCTGATCAAGAACGGCCTCTTCGGCGTGGGCCTCGTGGTGCTCTCCCTGGCCCTTTTTCTCAACCTCCGCCTTGCCTTCTGGGTTGCGATGGGAATTCCGATTTCGATTGCGGGAGCGTTCATGCTCTTTCCGCTTCCGGCCTTCGATCTATCGCTCAACCTCATCACGGCGTTTGCCTTTCTTGTGGTCCTCGGCATTCTGGTCGACGACGCCATCGTGGTCGGAGAGAGCATCTTCTCCGCCAAGGAACAGCAGAAGCGCTGGACCGACGCCGAGGCCGACCACCGCGCCACCGTCCGCGGAGTCTCGAAAGTCTTCGTTCCCGCCGTCTTCGGGGTGGTCACCACCATCGCCGCTTTCTATCCCCTGACGCAGGTCTCCGGCCGCATGGGCAGCGTCTTCGGACAGATGGCCACCGTCGTGATCTTCTGCCTCGTCTTCTCGGTCATCGAATCGAAGATCATTCTTCCCTCGCACCTCGCGCACATCAACGTCCACAAGAAGCCCGGGAACGTCATCGCCCGGGCCTGGGCGCGTTTCCAAGGCGGCATCAGCGGCGGGCTGCGGCGTTTCATCACCGGAGTCTATCAACCCTTGTTGCGCCGCCTCTTCGGCATCCGGTATGTCGTCTTGTTCTCCTTCCTTGCGGTCCTCGTGCTGGTGGGCGGCCTGATGCCGGCCGGCAAACTGCGCTTCGTCTTCTTCCCCGACATCTTCCGTGACAGCATCGCCGCCAACCTCGAACTCGAACAGGGGCTCCCGGTCGATTACCTCCACGCTCAAGCCCGGCGCATCACGGACGCCCTCGTCGAGACGGTCCGGGAATTCGAGGAGAAGTCCGGCGAAGAGATCCTTCTGCACGTCCACACCGCCGCCAGCACCAACACGAAGGCTGCCATTTCCGCCGAACTGACCGCCTCCGAGACCCGCCGCGTTTCCACCGCCGAAATCGTTGGCGCCTGGCGCCAGCGCGTCGGGGCCGTCGCCGGAGCCAAGGCCCTCACGTTTTCCGGCCGCATGGGCCCGCCCGGCGGGGAATTCAACGTCCAACTCGAAAGCGAAAACCTCGACTCGCTCCGCGCCGCCGCGGAGGCCCTGAAAAAGAAGGTGGCGACGTTCCCGGGCGTCTACGATATACAGGACTCCTTCGACACCGGGAGGCCCGAGATCCAGCTCGAACTCACCCCCGAGGGGGAAGCAGCCGGCATCTCGCGGCGCCGCCTCGCCCAAAACACCCGCGACGCCTTCTACGGCCGGGAAGCCCAGCGCGTCCAACGGGGGCGGGATGAGATCAAGGTGATGGTGCGCTACCCGATCGAGGAACGCCGGCGCCTCGAGACCCTGCGCGAGATGCGGGTCCGCAGCACCGACGGCGCCGCGGTTCCCTTCTCGATCGTGGCCGACGCCCGTTACGGGGAGGACCTGGCTTCCATCGAGCGCTCCGACTTCCGTCGCATCGTCCGCGTCACCGCCGAGATCGACAAGGCTGTCACCTCCAACGAGGAAGTCCTCCAACGCCTCGCGGGCGACTACTTCCCCGCCCTGCGAGCCGAGTTTCCCGGCGTCGAGATTGCGCTGCGCGGCGCCGCCGAGCAGCGCGCCAAGTCCATGAAATCCCTGCGTACCGGCTTCGTCTTTTCCATCGTCCTGATCTACGTCCTGCTGGCGATTCCGCTGAAATCCTACCTGCGTCCGCTCCTGATCATGTCGGTCATTCCCTTTGGCATTGTGGGGGCCTTGCTTGGCCACTACCTCATGGGCATGGCGGTCTCGATCCTCTCTCTTTTCGGCATTCTCGCCCTGAGCGGGGTGGTGGTGAACGACTCCCTGGTGCTGGTCCATCGCCTCAACGACCTCCGGCGGGAGGACCCCGGCCTCAGCCTCGAAGACGCCATTCACGCCGCCGCCGGCCAACGCTTCCGCGCCATCCTCCTGACCTCGATCACCACCTTCGTGGGTCTCACTCCACTTCTCAGCGAGACCGCGGTGCAAGCCCAGTTCCTCAAGCCAATGGCCATCTCGCTCGGTTTCGGAGTCCTCTTCGCCACCTTCATCACCCTTCTCCTCCTTCCCATGATCCTCCTCGTCGGCCGGGACCTCCGCGACCTGCTCGTCCCCTCCTTCGCCTGGTGGCGCGACACCCTCGGCCTCGCCGGCGAGACCGAGGGATCGTGATCCATGGCGAGAGGTCCGGGCCCCTGCCTCCCTTTGCCGGCCTCCGGAGTGCCGAGACCACGAACCACGCGAAGGCCTTGCCCGCCCAATCGCCCAATCGCCCACCGTCAGGGAGCTTTTTACTTTACTGATATTCCTGGGATCTTTACCAAATGCTTGCGAAGCTCGATGTCACCGGGATTGGGATCCATGAGAGTCGATGCGAACGTATCGAGGGCGGGGAGGAGAGGATTGACTCGGCTGGCGGTTGTGGTTGTTGCGTTGGGGGCGGGCTGCTGTGCGCCGAAGGAGGAATACGCGGCGTTCGCGTTGGCGGGGACGAAGTATACGGCGGCGGTGGGGGAGCTTCTCGACGCGGCCGGCGCGGCGCAGGTGGAGAGCACCTCATGGGCGCTGGTGGCGGACAATGCCGACAAGGAACCGCCGCAACTGACGGTCGAGCACTACCGGAAGAAGGCGGAGGCGGACAGGAAACGACTGGAACTTGTGCTTCGGCTGCAGGAGCACGCGCGGCTTCTGGGAAGGTATTTCGCGCTCCTCGGCCAACTTGCGGCGTCGGATGCGCCGGAGGAAACCTCGAAGGCTCTCGAGGAAGTGGCGGTGCGGTTGACCACGGTCGAGAAGCAGATCCAGGTCCCGGAGGTCTCCGCCGGGCTGGGGCGGCTCGCCGTCGATGCCGGCATTCACGGGGCGCTGCGACGGGAACTCGAGTCGAGGCAGACGGTCATCCGGAGGGAACTGGAACTCCAGGCCGTCCTCCTCGGACACCTGCAGGAACAAATCGAACATGCGCAACAACTCCGGCGCGAGATCGAGGAGAGCGAGGTGATCATCAAACCGTGGCAGGAGAAGCAGCCCATGTCGTCGCCCGAAAGATGGGTTGCAAGGAGGACCCGCCTCTACACCGGCGCGACGACGGCCGCCATGCTGGGGGAAGCCCGGCAGGCCAGCCGCGAAATGAAGGAGGCATTCGAGGCGCTCATCGCGGGCAAGCTCACCCTGGCGCGCATCAATGCCGTCATCGTGCAGCTCGACCGCCTCGCCGAGGCCGCGGCACGCCTGCGGTAGCAATCCGCGGACCGGCCCGGCCGGAAAGATCGAAAGACCAATGACAAGAGCCAGACTTCTCAGTCATCTTCGGGCGCTGGAACTCGATCTGTTCCAACCCGGGTTTCGCCGCTGGGTCGCGACCCAGCCCGCAGCGAAGCGCGAGAAATTCCATACCATGAGGGATGAAGTCGTGGTGCGGCGCGCTCAACTGGAGAGCGAGCAACTCGCCGTGACCGGCGGGAAGCTCGACGAGTTGGCGGCCGAGTTGACCAAGGGCTTCGGGGAGATGGAGAAGCTGACCGCGGAACTGAAGCAGTTCCCGAGAACGGCCGACACGCTCGGGAGGGTCCTCGGCCTTGTCGCCCGCGTCCTGACCTTCCGGCCGTGACTTCCGCCGGCGGGGGCATTGGCGGGTCAGGAAATGGCGTAGCCGGGACCGAGCTGAATATCGGCGGTCAGGAAGCCGCCTCCTGATCCCCCTCCGCTCCGGGCGGCGGGGGAAGCGGCTCGCCTTTGGCGAGGGCCTCGATTTCAGCGATCCACCGCAGGCTGTCCTCGTGGGAGATGTACTTTTCGATATGGGCCAGCATGCGCAAGGCGGCGTTCTTCTGGTCGCCGGCCATGAACAGATCCCTTTCCATTTCCCAAATGAGCTGCGGGCGCCGTCCGGCAAGGAACCGTTCCACGCGCGCCGAAGCAGGCTCGGTCTTGAGAGGGGTTCCTCCCTCGCTGAGACCACCTTGGCGCTCGCCGAATTCGACGAGGGCGGTCTCGTATTCGATCCGCTTGAGCCACGCCTCGCGGAGGGACCTCCCCCGATCCGGCCGGCGTAGCGGCGGAAGGATGAGTTTCTCGTAGATCCGCCCGAGTTGCAGCGGGGCCCCCGGCCAGTCACCGACGTCGATCCGGTCGATTCCGTATGCGGCGGCGAAGACGGACTGCAAGACGTCCTGGCGCAGCCGCTCCTGCTCGCCCTGGATTTTTGCGGCGTCGTCGAAGATGGCTCCGATGCAGTCCATCGCCTTGGGGCCCAGCGCTTCGAGTTCTTCGGGATTCGAGGCGGCTTCGAGGGTGAGGAGGAGCCAGCTCAACTGGTGTCGCAAGGCGCGCCGGAGGGCCGGGCTGTTGCTGTGCTCCTTGTGCCGGCGCTTCCATTCCCGGAACTCGCGCGACTCGCGATGCCGCGCTTCGAAATGAACCTTCTCCATGCAATCGATGTACAGATCGTGCGTGGCGGTATCCGAGCGGACCGCCTTGGCAAAGGCCGCATGGGCGGCCCGATAGCGGGCTTCGGTGCGCTCCTCGCTTCCCTCCCGAAGGGCCTCGAGGCGCTTAATCAGCGACCGCACTTCATCCGGGCTGAGTTCCTCCGCCCCGGCCATGAATGGAAGGACGGCGAGGCAGATGCCAATCGCTCGTTTCATGGGACGGTTTCGTCCCACGTTTGTCCGGCCATGTAAAGCCGCAAGACCAGCGGCGCCGATCTTCAACCCCGGACGCCGGCGGCGCGACCCCGAATGATATCCTGCTCCGGCGCGACGGCAGCCGGCGCCGCGACCCGTTGGCCTCCAAGCCGTTCGAGCCGCGCGAGCACTTGCTGCACGCACCGTTCGAGGGTCGAAGTCCCGGCCGTGACCCCCACGGTCTCGACGCCGCGAAGCCAATCGACCCGCAGATCGGCGGCACTTGAGATCCGTTCGGCGCGCGCACCGCGCCGCCGCGCCTTTTCCACCAACTGCCATGAGTTGTTGGACTCGGCCCCGCCCACCACCAGCACGAGGTCGCTTCGCCGGGCGAGCTCGTCGAGGGCCCGTTGCCGGGCTTTGGTCGGCTGGCACACCGTGTCCCGGAAGATGACTTGCGCCCGGGGATGCCGGCCCCGAATCAATTCCACGAGGG
>CAYPUM010000035.1:0-15814 GCA_964413545.1 uncultured Roseibacillus sp.
GTTTCACTTTCGGTCGAACTTGCAGCGCCGCGGGTGCTACCACTCGTTGAAGAAAAAGTGCCGGCGGCCGGTGTTGTAGTTGTCTCGGCAGCGGAAGGGCCGCGAGGGGTAGACCTTCCTGGTCGGCACCGCCGCTTCCGGGGCAGCGGCCCCGCCGGGGGCCTCAGCCTCGGCGGCGGCCTCGCCCGGGGCCTCTTCTTCCGGTGCCGGGGCTTCCAACCCGGTTCCGGCATGGAGCACGAACCTGCTGTTGCCGACCACGATCAGGTCGCCCCGTGCCAGCCAGCTCGAGGTGACCCTGTTCCCGTTCACACGGACGCCGTTGCTGCTGTCGAGGTCCCGGACCTGCCACCGGCCGTCTTCCTGCCGGAACTCGGCATGGCGGGTCGAGGCGGCCTGATCCGGGATGGTGACGTCGGCCTCCTTGCCACGTCCGATCACGACCGGCCCGTCCCCGATTTCGACCCGTTTCCCTTCGTTGGGTCCCGCAAGGAATTCAAGCTCCGCCATCCTGCTGTCGTCGTTTGGTGGGAATCATCGATGAGTTGCTCCGGTCGACCGGCCCGAACCCGCGTCACTTCGTGAGATCGAGTTCCCCAAGGTCCTTCACGGTGTCCGCAACCCGTATCCCGGAAAGCGCCTCCGTGAAGTGGTGGGCCGGATTCGCGAACTCGGGAGTCGTCCAGACCGGATAGAGGTCCCGCGTCCGCACCACCTGCCACCCCGGACCGACGTCCTTCAGAATCACGAGCTTGAAAGTCCGCCGGAAATCATCCCGCTTCCATTGCCCCTTGTACTTCTCCCACATCAGCTCGGACCCCTTGGCACGCAGAAAGGTGCAGATCGCCCGCGCGTCATTGCCCCTCCCGGTCGACCCCTCGAGCCGGTGGATCGTCTTGTGCGTGAAAAACGGCTCCGACTTCTGCACGATGGCGTCGATCTTCTCCCGGTCGCCGGCCGTCAACGTGCTCCCCCCGCGGTGCAGCCGCAGCCCCTCGTAAAACGAATTCTCGCAGATCACCAACAGGTCATACTTCCGCATCGGCAAACCGGAAAAGCGAAATCTCCGCCGCCCGTCGCCGAAAACCTCCCCCTTGTAGACCTTCTCCGGCGCGTCCGAGGGAATCGCAAGAACCTGCTCGATCGCTTCCGACGGCCGCCGCACACGCGCCGTGATCCCGCCCGGACTCTGCGGGTCGGGGTCGGTATAGAGCCGGGTCCGCCCCGCGCTCTGGCCGCCCGCCGCCATCGTGCCGATCAGCATCCCTCCGGCCGCAAGACCTCCAAAAATTCCGGCCCGCATCCTCTTCATTCCGGCAGTCACTCCTTTCCCGTAAGAAACTCCTCCAACTCTTTCGCCACGGGGTGATACTCGAGGCGCTTCTTCACCTTTTCGATGACCGCGCGAATCTCGTCGCGGGGCGACTTCATCTTCGCCGCGCATTCGATCAGGAGGCGGGCCGCGTCGGGCAGAAAGCTCGAGGCGTCAACCTCCCGGCAGTATGCTTCAAGCATGACGCGGGCCCGCTTCCAATCCTCCAGTTTCATGCGGTACCGCGCCTCGACCAGCAAGAGGTCGCCGCCGATCTTGCTGAGAGGAAACTCCCGCTCCCACGCGCGCATCGCTTCCCGCGCTTCGAGGAGGTATCCTTCCCTGATGAGCTTCGCGATGTTCTCGGAGTTCGAGACATCGCGCAACGCGCCGGCCCGCCACCCCGATTCCCGGCGGTAGGGAAGGATTTCCCCGGTCCCGGATTCCGGGGCGCCCTCCGGCGGCGGCTTCTCCCGTTTCCCGCCCAACGGACGGGGATCTCCGATCCGCTTCTCCGGCGCCTCCGGCTCTCCCGCCTTCCCGCCATCCTCGCCGCCTCCCGAGAGGAGTTCCTCGATGATCAACCCGCCGGCTTGATTGCGCTGCCGGCGCGCCCTTGCCTGGACCTCCGCGTAAAGTTCAGTGGCCCGGTTCAGGTCCCCTTGCAGGAATGCGAGATCGCCCAGACGGATCCGCGCCCACTCCGCAAGCTCGCCCTTGCGCTCGGAGAATACGCCCAACCCCCGCCCCGCCGCCTCGTAGTCGGAAAGTTGATACATGTAGATCTCCGCCTTCCGGATCAGAAGACTGTCCCGGCCGGCGCCCGGGTCAAACGAGGCCATCAGCTTGTCGATCATCTGCAGCGCCTCCCGCGGCTGCCGCCGCTCCAGCATGTCGAGATAGATGTCCCGCAGCGCCGCCGCCTGCGCCGGTGAGAGCTTCTCGCGCATACTGTCCAGCCGCTTTGCAAACAGGTTTCGCAACAATGCATACCCCTCCCCCAACTCCGCGGTCCGGATCAGGTTGTTCCAGAGCGACGGCCCCCACGATGCCGCCGCGTCCGGATCGACCGGGCAGGCTTCCACCATCGTGGTCAACGCCTCCCGGAACGCCTCCCGGTGCGCCGCGTTGTCAAGGCTCGTCCGAGCCGTGCAAAACCCGTAAAACCGATGCGCGCACTGCGTCGACCGCCCCCCCGAACTCGCCGTCAGCTTCACCCCGTTCTCCCGGAATCCCGGAAACAACCAGCGCACCGTCGATCCCTCCACCGTCGCCCCGCCCGGCAACGCCCACCGATACCTCGTGCCGGACGGATGCCCCGCCCGCAACGCCTCCAACTCGTAAACCAACAACGGCGCCTCGTCCCCGAACCAGAACACGTGCGTGGACCGCGCCCCCACACACGCCGCCGGCCCGCCGCCCCGCGTCACGGCGCCCTCGACCCGGCAACTCCCGGATCGGGCAATCTCATTCTCCCTCAGGACCCGGGTCTCCATCCGCGACGTCCCCGGCATGGGCGCCTTCTTCGAGCGCACCCCGCCAAGCTCCTTCATGGTGGCGTTCGGCGTCCTCCACGTCAGATACATCAATCCCCCCTTCCGGCCATGCGACGAATACGGCCCGCTCCCACCCGCGGTTTGAAAGACCTCCACCCGGTGCAGACCGCGCTCGAGATTGAAGTAGTCTCCCGTCCCGCCCCACTTGTCGATGCGCTTCTCCGGGTCCAGCCTCCGCCCGTCAACCCGCACTTCACATTCCCCGTCGAGCACGAACGGCGCAATCCACGTCTTGCCCGGGTCGCTCACCACCACGTGGGCAAGAAGGTAGAACGATGCCGGCCGCGGACGGCCGCTGTCGTCTCCCCCGATGCTGAACGGCGCCCGCTTCACCCCCGCCTTGTTGCGCGCGTGAACCGTCGCGCCGACCTTCCCGAGCCGCCCGAGGCGCCGCGACACCGCGAGATCCGCCCTCCCGGGCTCGACACACAAGAGCGCGCTCGGAGTCAGCCCGCTCTCCGCGCTCCATGTCCGTGCGCGCCGGCCGCCCCGCACATACACGTCCACTTTCTCCACCCCGCGCCCCGGGTCCGCAAACACCATGAAAACCCCTCCCTCCGCGCTGTGCCACAGCGTGTGGCTTTCGATCTCCTTCGAACCTTTGCCCCGCACCACCACCTTCGTGACCGGATGCGGACCGGGGAGAATCCCCCCGTCGGGAAGATGCGCGAAATAACCGGCGCTCGCGTGTGTCGGACGCCCGGTGAGCTGCAACGTGAACCGGACCTCCGCCTCCGGGTCTCCCCACGACTCAGCGGCCGCCACCGGGTGCGAACACACGCACACACCCCACGCCAGCCACACGCCGATCCGGACTCGATTCCTCCCAGCCATCCGCGCCTCACTCCTCCTTGCCGCCGACGGCCCGCTCATCCTTGATCTTGGTGATGATGACCGGTGGCTGCGGCGGCTTCTTGGCCTCCGTCCGCGCCATCGGCGCCACCGGGCAGCAGCAGCACGCCAGGAGGGTCTCCGCCGAGGAGGACGTGCGGGGCGGCGCCGGAGGTTTCCTGGGGTCGCGCGGCGGCGGAACAAACCCCTCCTCGTTGGTCCCGTCGCCTCCGCCGAGGAGGGTCCCCGAGCACAGCGTGGCGGCAAGGGCCTTCGCCACGAATTCCCTCGAACCTCGTCCCTTCATTTTTCCGTGTGTGAGGCTATCGTTGCATCGGGGCGCACGCAAGGTGAAAGTCCCTCCCACCGTATGACCCCAATCGTCCTCCCCATCTTTCGGATGATCACGATTTTCCGCATTCCGGCCGCTTCTTCCCGGCGAGCGCCCGCCCGCAAGGTCCTCCTGCTGGCCGCTTTCTTCGCCGCCTTCGCCGTCACCCCCGCTCCGGCCCAGTCCGGACGCGAAAAATACGGAGAGGACATCTACTGGAACGCCACCCCCAACGACATCAACAACCTGCTCAAGACCATGAAACAGCAGGTCGACGCCAATTTCCAGATGGACATCCGTCCGCTTTCGCAGGTCAGCGTCGACCCCGAAAACAACCCCATCCTCTACCGCACCGGCCACTACAACTTCTACTATACTCCCGAGGAACGCGAAAAACTGCGCACTTACCTCCTGAACGGAGGCATGATCATCTACAACACCGGCCTCGGCTCGCAGCCGTTCTACCGGTCCGTGGTCCGCGAGTTGCGCGAGATCTTCCCCGAGCAACCCGTCCAGCGCCTCACCTCCGACCACCCCGTCTTCCATTCCTATTACGACGTCGACCGCGTCGAATACACCCCGGCCGTCCGCCGGGCCGGCTTCGCCGGCAACGAGCCATGGTTCGACGCCGTCGAGATCAACTGCCGCGTCGTGGCCCTCGTCTCACGCTGGGGGATGGCCGTCGGCTGGCAGGGCGACGTCAAGGACAACTACCAGGCCTACCGGCCGAAGTCCGCCTTCCGGCTCGGCGTGAACATCCTGACCTACGCCTCCGCCATGCGGGCATGGGCAAGGAACGCCGCCCGGGGCATGAAGTTCGTCGACCATCAGAAATCCTATACCGACACCGTGGGGATCGGACAAGTCGTCTACGACGGTGTCTGGAAGACGCGCCATGCCGGGCTCTCCGTCCTTCTCCAGACGTTCAACGAGCGCACCGGGATTCCCGTCAAGTTCTCCCTGCGGGAGCTGCGCCTCACCAACCCCGCCATCTTCAACGCCCCCCTCCTCTACCTCACCGGCCACGAACATTTCGAACTCAAACCTGACGAGCAGGCCGCCCTCCGCCTCTACCTCGAAAACGGCGGATTCCTCTTCGCGGAGGCTTGCTGCGGACGCAAGGGGTTCGACCTCGCCTTCCGCAAGACGATCCGCAGCGTCCTCCCGGGCCGCGAACTGGCCCGCATCCCTCCCGAGTCCTCCCTCTTCAGGGAGCCCAACGAAATCACCGCCGTCGGCCTGACCCCGGCCCTCATGGAAGACCTCGGCAAGGCCCACGCCCGGCCCTACCTCCTCGGCATCGAGATCAACGGCCCTTACGGCGTCATTTACAGCCCCATGGGCCTCTGCGGCGGCTGGGAGATGAGCCAGTCCCCCTACGCCCGCGGCTGCAACAACGTCAGCTCCATCAAGCTCGGCCAGAACATCCTCCTCTACTCCGTCACGCAATGAAGATCCTGCTGTCGCCGCGCCCCGCGATCTGGCTCCTCCTCTCCCTGCTCGCCCTCCCCGCCGCGGCCCGCACTTCGAACGGCAACGACTTCGCCCTCTATTTCTCCGAGGCCCGCGACGACCGGGACCGCCGGGATCTGCTGGACGAAGCCCGCGGCCGGCCCCACTTCTTCCGCTACCTGCAGATCATGAACCTCGAGGAAACCACCATGGACGGCCGCAAGGCGGTCCGAATCACGGCCTTCGAGCCCGCCTCCCTCATGGATGTGCGCTTCACCGTCACCAAGCCGGTTTCGCTCGCCCTGCTGCGAAAGCACCCCGTCACCACCCTCGGCAGCGCCCTCGCCGTGACCGGCAAGGTCGTCGACGCCGACGACGAAACCAACACCATCACTCTCGGCGAGACCATCGTCCGCCACAAGGACCGCCTCAGCCCGAAACGCGGCAAGGAACTCCTCTGCGAGGTCGACCCCGAAGCCGTCTTCTACAACTACACCGCCGGCAGCCGCCCCGTGACACTCACCTACAAGGATCGCGACCTCATCCGGCACAAGAAGCGCATCGTCGCCGGCAAGGGACCCGACGGCTGGGTCGAATTCCTCGAAAAGGAAGTCGCCCGGCGCGATAGGGAACGCAAGGCCGAACGCTCGAAGTAGCCATCCACGCCCCCCCATGGCCAAAGCCTCCACCCCTCCCCAGACACCCGGCAGGGCCGCGCCGGAAAAGGAAGGGATCGCCGCCTTCCTCACCCCGGAGGAAATGCACAAGCTCGGGCGGCTCGTGCTGCTCTCGCGGTATGTCGTGGAAGGCAACCTCGCCGGCGCCCACCGCAGCCCGTTGCGCGGCCCCAGCTCGGAATTCGCCGACCACAAGTCCTACGGCCGCGGCGACGACCCGAGGCATATCGACTGGCGGGTCCTCGCCCGCACCGGCAAATACTTCGTGAAACGCTTCGAGGACGAAACCAACCTCCGCGTTTACCTCGCCGTCGACGGCTCCGCCTCGATGAACTACGCCTCGCGTAATACCACCAAATACCAGCATGCCTGCCACCTCGCGGCCGCCCTCGGATACGTCGTGGTCAAGGCCCGCGACTCGGTCGGCCTCTTCCTCCACTCCGACAAGGTCGAGGAGCGCATGGAGGCCCGAAACTCGTTCCAGCACCTCAACAACCTCCTCAAGACCCTCCAGTCGCGCGCCCCCTCCGCCGCCACCGGCATCGCCGCCGCCCTCCACGAAATCGCCAACTCCGTCCGCCGCCGCGCCCTCATCGTCGTCGTCTCCGACCTCCTCGACGATGAGGACGCCATCGGAGCGGCCCTCGCCCACCTCCGCAAACAACGCCACGACGTCATCGTCCTCCAGGTGCTCGACCCCGTCGAAATCAACCTCTCCCTGAAGTCGCCCTGCGAAATGACCGACCTCGAAACCAACGAGCGCCTGCAAGTCAATCCCCGCGGCCTCGCCGACGAATACCGCAAGGTCTTCGGCGAGTTCCTCGAAAATTACCGCAAGACCTGTGCCGGCCTCCACATCGACTACCGCCTCGCCCCAACCGATCAGCCCTTCGAACCCTTTATCCGCGCCTACCTCGAAGAGCGGCGCCGGCTGTCGAGGTAGCAACCATGTTTCTCTCCCCGTTCTTCCTGATTGCGGCGGCCGCGGGCGCCGCGGTCCCGCTCATCCTGCACCTCATGCAGACCCGGAAGCGGGCCAAGCTCCCGTTCCCCACCCTGCGCTTCCTGCGCGCCGCGCGGAAGCAGTCCTCCCGGCGGATCAAGATCGAGAACTTCCTCCTCTGGCTCATCCGGACCCTCATCATGATCGCGATCGGGATGGCTTTCGCGATGCCGATCCTCCGCAACCGGGGATTCAGTTGGCTCGGCGAGGCGCCCCGCGACATCGCAATCGTGATCGACGCCTCCTACAGCATGCACTACGACACCGGGCGGGAAACCGTCTGGGACAAGGCTCTCGACGCCGCCCGCTCCCTCATCGAGGAACTCCCCGAAGGCGACCGCTTCTGCCTCTTCCTCGCGCGCGAACAACCCGAGGCCCTCGTCGCCGCTCCCATCGGCGACAAGGAGGAAGGCCTCAGCCGTCTCAAGGACCTCCCGCATCGCTACGGACCGTCCCAACTGGCGCCCGCCCTCGTGGCCGCCGCCAACGCCCTCCGCAAGGATGGCGGCCGGCGCGAACTGGAACTCCACGTCCTCACCGACAACCAGGCCCTCCCGTGGGAAAGCTTTGATTCCGGCAAACCCGGCGCCCGGCCCGCGCCGTGGAATCCCGACCTCCTCGACGGGAGCACCGGCCTCTTCGTCACCGCCCTCGGAGTCCCGGCCCCAAGGAACACCGCACCCGCCGCCGTCGACCTGCAACCCCCCGTCGTGCGCCCGGGATCCGCGGCCCGGGTTTCCGCCAGCCTCAACCGGACCGGCGAGAGTGTCCGCACCACCGTCACGCTCTTCATCGACGACGAGGAACGCGCCCGGCGTTCGGTCGAACCCGGCGCCCCCCCGCCTGAGTTTCTCCTGCCGCCGCTCCCCCTTGGAATACACACCGGCCGCATCGAGACCCCCCGCGACAACCTCTCCCTCGACGACTCCTTCCATTTCCTCGTGCGGGTCGAGGAACAGCCCCCCGCCCTCTGTGTGGGCGCCATGGACGACACCCTCTTCCTGCGGACCGCCTTGCAGGCCGCCGCCGGCGACGGGGAAACCGTCCCCCCTGTCATCCCGCCCGATCAACTGGCGAGCGAACCGCTGCGCGACTACTCCTGCCTCTTCTTGTGCAATGCCCTCCCCGTGACCGGTCAGGCCGTCGAGGCCGTCGAGGCCTATGTCCGCGCCGGCGGCCTCCTCGTCCTCTTCCCCGGAAACAATGCCTCCCCCGACGACTACCGCCCATGGAATTGCCTGCCCGGCGTCCCGGACTCCGTCACGGAAGTGCCCGTCTCACTGCGGCGCCGCACCCTCGCGTGGGATCAACCCCGGCATCCCATGGTGCGTCCGTTGCGCGAAAGCGCCGGCATCCCCCCTCTCGCAGTCAGGCGCTCCCTCGCGTGGGAGCATCTGCACGACCACGCCGCCCGCCTCGTCTCGATGGGCCCCGGACGCCCCTTCCTCCTCGAGCGGCCCTTCGGCGACGGCCGCGTCCTGATGTTCGCCGTCGCGGCCGACCGGTCATGGAGCGACTTCCCCCTTTCTCCCTTCTACCTCCCGCTCCTCGCCCAGTGCGTCGATTTCGGCGCCGGGCTCGGGGCGCGTCCCCCCTGCCACTGGACGGCCTCTTCCCTGCCCCTGACCGGCCTCGTGCGCGAAATCCCGCGCGGCGCCACCCTCGAAGGCCCCGGCAAGATCTCCGTCCCGATCCGCCGCACCACGAGCAATACGCGCCCCCTCCATGTCGCCGAGGACCTCGCCGTTCCCGGCATCTATCGTCTCGCCCCGCCCTCCCGGCCCGGAACCACCCCGGTCCTCGCCGTCAACCTCCCCCGGCGCGAATCCGACCTCACCCCCGTCTCCCTCGACGAACTCCCCGCCCGCCTCGGCGTCGACCACCTCTACGTCGCCACTAGTATCGAGGAACTCCGCCGCGCCATCCGCGAACATCGCGTCGGACGCACCTTCGGCGAGCACCTCCTCTGGGCCGCCCTCGCCCTTGTCGTCGTCGAATTCTTCTACGCCAACGCCCTCCTGCGCAAATCCCCCCGCCAGTCCGCAATCCTCGAAACCGGCCCCGCCGGCCGCATCGCCGGACACCCATGACGACCTGCGAGCACACCGTCCCGGCCGGCCTCATCGTGGCCGCCCTCGCGTTGGCGCTCGTCGCGGCCGGTTTCAGCGCATGGCGGTTCCTGCCTCGCAATCCGGGCAACGCCGCCCTCGCCGTCTTTCACGCCCTGACCCTCGGCCTCCTCGCATGGTGCCTCCTCATGCCTGGCCGAAAGGACGCCGTCACCCGGCTGTTGAAACCCCGTTTCCTCGTCGTGCTCGACACCAGCCGCAGCATGGCCCTCGACCCTCCCGGCGCCGTTCCCGGACGCTGGACGGTCGCGCAGGAAGCCCTCGCCAAACCATGGACCGAATCCCTCGCCGCCGAATGCGAACTCGAAGTCTGCCCGCTCGGCGACACCCTCCGAGAAGCTCTGCCCGTCGACGACGCCCGCAGTCTCACGCCCAACGACCGCTCCACCCGCCTCCGCGAAGGCCTCAAACAGCTCGCCGAACGCTACGCCGGCCTCAACGTCGCCGGGGCCCTCCTCCTGAGCGACGGCGTCGACACCCGCGAGGCCTCCGACGCATGGGCCAGCGACCCCCGGCCCTTCCCGGTCTTCACCGCCCGCCTCGAACCCCCCGGCATCTGGCGCAAAACCCCCGCCCTGCGCATCGACTCCGTCACCACCGCGCGCCGCGTCACGGTCGGCTGGAAGTCGGAACTCAAGGCCAAAATCTCCGGCCAGGGGACCGGCGGACGCCCCCTCACCGTCCAACTCTTCAAGAACGACGCCCTCCACCACGAAAAACCCACCCGCCTCCCCGACGAAGGCGGCGAACGCCTTCTCACCTTCGATCTCTCCCACCCCGAAATCGGGGCCTTCATTTATCGCGTCTTCATCCCCCCCCTCCCCGACGAAGAGGTCACCGAGGACAACGAGCACCTCGTGACGGTCCGCGTCGTCGACGCCCGCAATCGCCTCCTCTACATCGAGGGAACCCCCCGCTGGGAATACAAGTTCCTGCGCCGCGCCCTCCTCGCCAACTCCCGGGTCTCCCCCATCGTCTTCTACACCGGACCCGACGGCAAACCCCGCGGCGGCGGCGGAGACCTCTCCGCGGACCTCACCCCGCCCGAACTCGCCCAGTGCAAGATCGTCATCCTCGGCGACCTCGGCGCCGCGGAACTCGGCGCCGCCCGCGCCGCCAACCTCGTCCGCTTCGTCGAGGAAGGCGGCAGCCTCGTCCTCCTCGGCGGCCGCAAGGCATGGGGCGCCGGGGGATTCCTCCAGACTCCGCTCGGCAAAGTCCTGCCTGTCCGCGGCGCCGCGCTCGATCCCCTCATCGCCGAGGATCCCTTCCCGGTCCGCCTCACCGACACCGCCCGCTCCCACCCCGCCTTCGCGGGCGACCCGGAATTCTGGCAGACCGTGCCCCCGGTCCTGTCGGTCTTCTCCGGCGTCGAGCTCTCTCCCGGCGCCCGGGTCCTCGTCAATGCCCAAACCCCCGCCGGCTCGCACCCCCTCGTCGCCACCCAACGATACGGCGCCGGCAAGATCGCCGCCATCCTCACCGACTCCCTCTGGCGCTGGCAACTCGGCCCCGAAGCCTCCGTCCACAAAACCTATCAGCGCTTCTGGACCCAGCTCATTTCGTGGCTCCTCCCCAAGGAGGAAGAACTCGGCGACAAGGCCATCGAACTCTTCGCCAGCCGCGAACAGGTCTTCCTCGGCGAAGAACTCGAGCTGAACGCCCGCCTCGCCGATCAACAATCCGCCGAATCCGTCGCCTGCACCATCACTCTCCCCGACGACCGCGAAATCCCATACCGCATGAACGCCGGCCAGGTCGTCACCCCCTCCGGCAAAAGCTTTCCCGGATTCACCCTCCCCTTCACCCCCGAGTCTCCCGGCCCCTACAAGGCCGTGGCCGGCGCCGTCGTCGACGGCAACCCGCAGTCCAGCGAGCCCCTCTCCTTCTTCGTCCAGCCGTTCTCCCCGGAAACCATGCCGCGGCCCGCCGACGCCCGCGTCCTCCAGTCCATCGCCCGCGCCAGCGGAGGCCGCTTCTTCGACTCCCTCGACGACATGAACCACGCCCTCGCCTCCCTCGAGTTCCACGCCATCGAGGAGGAATCCCCCGAGTTCCGGACCCTCTGGCGCCACTGGCCCCTCGTCGCCCTCCTCATGCTCTCCCTCACCGCCTCCTGGGCCCTCCGAAAACTACGCAACATGCCGTAGCCACCCCGCGCCCCGCCCCTTCGCGCCTCCCTCTCTCCGTGTCAGCCCACCTGGACGACTGCCGGCCAACCTTCTACTCCTCGGCCTCCCCCGTCATCGGAACGAACCGGACCGGCAAAACGGCCTCCCGCTTCACCTTCCCACCCTCCTTTTCCAGCAGGTAGAGCCTTTGCACCCCGCCGTCCGCTCCCACCGGGATCATCATCCGGCCCCCTTCCTTGAGTTGCTCCACAAGGGGCGCCGGGACGTGATCCGGCGCGCACGTCACGATGACCGCATCGAACGGCGCCTTGTCCGGCCACCCCTTGTACCCGTCGCCGGCCCGCACCTCGACGTTCTCATACCCGAGCCGGTCCAGCGTCTCCCTCGCCCGCTCCGCCAGCGGCGCCACGATCTCGATCGAACACACCTCCTTCACCAGTTCCGCCAGCACCGCCGCCTGATACCCCGAGCCGGTTCCGATCTCCAGCACCCGGTCCGTCGGCTTCGGTTCGAGCTTCTCCGTCATGAACGCCACGATGTAGGGCTGCGATATCGTCTGTCCGTGCCCGATCGGCAACGGACCGTCCGCATACGCCCAGCGCCTCTGGCCCTCTGGAACAAACTCGTGGCGCGGCACCTTCCCCATCGCCTTCAGCACTCGCGGGTCCCTGATGTTCCTCCCCGGCCCCTTCAACTGCCGCTCCACCATCTTCTTCCGCAACTCGGCGAATTTCCCCGCCCTCTCGACCGGCTCCGCCCCGCCGCACGACGGCAACAGCCCCGTCAATCCCGCCAATACGAATCCCCAAATTCTCTTCATGGCATCCCACCCTATCCGATTCCCCCCACTTTTCCAATACCCTTCTGCACTCGGGTCGAGAAGCACGGCGCCTGCGGGACAGATTCCCGCCAGACTGAAGGGATGCCAGCCAGCCTCCAACCGATGGGAACCCCTCATGGCCGCCATGTCAGTGAACGACTACCAGTATTCAGGGTTGTTGAGCGCCTCTACGCAACGCGACTTACCCTTGATCGGATCAATCCGATCTCCAACCAGAGTCTGAGCCATCCAGCCTTCCGGTTGTGAAAGCCTGAAGGGGGGTGGAACAAGGGTCTCGTCGACCACACGAAATCCGGCCTTCGAGTAGAATCGCGGATCACCGTAGGTAAGAACGAGTTCAACACCGTCTTCCTTCAGGACGTTCAGACCAAACCTGATCAGCTTCCGGCCAACGCCTCGTCGCTGATGGTCTGTGCGTACGGCCACGGGAGCCAAAATGAACGCATTGATCTCGTGTTCGAACCTCATGCGCGAGAGAAGAATGGCACCGGTCAATTCGGCGTTGTCCATGGCAACGAATCCGTAGAGGTCGCCCTCTCCAGTGCTGCGCATCAGCTCCCCCGCGAGGCCTCCGACGGTCACTCCCTCCGACCGGCCCTCTGAATCGGTGAATGTGCTGACAAACAGGTCTTCAATCCTGTCTGCATCGTCGGGGTTGTAGGCTGAGCACTCCATTGTCTCTCCCGGAAGGCAACCCTCGGACCGGTTGACGATCACCACCACCACTACGGGCCACGATTCGGCAGCTTTCTTGCCGTCAGCCGTCGCCGCCGTCGTTCACCGGCATTGCGGCCCGAAAACCTGACCCATTTGCGACGAATTTCGTTTCTACCGGTTGCCCGAGGGTCATGGCGGTCCTTGCACCGCGGGCGTTCCGGTTCCCCGGGACAGGCTGCCGCCCCTGGTCGTGGGCCCGGGTGGGCCCGGCCTCTTGAGCGGGCAACTGGGAAGAACGACGCCGGGGTTCGGCATATTCTCTGACTGCCTCAGGAGGGGTATCAGGTTCCGGGGCGAGGCGCAAGGCAACGTGGGGCGGGCGGGGATCCGTCCCAGAGCGGATGGAGGCGGTTTTCTGGACAGGATTCACAGGATTCACAGGATTCACAGGATTCACAGGATTCACAGGATTCACGGGATTCACGGGATTCACGGGAATGTGTGACCAAGGGGTCGGAGCTTCGGTGATTGCGCAAGTGAACGGTGAAGCCGCCCCACCCCTCCGAAATCCTGCGATCCTTCGGGGCGGGTGAGCGAGGCAATCGGGCCTGCGCGTCCACGCACCCCCCACCAAGCACCCCCCCCGTTCAGCGGTCGCGGACCTTGAGTTTCATTTCATCCGAGTTCCCGCGCAATTCGGGGGCGTACATTCCGGTGGCGCGGGTGGGCAGGGCGCTGAAGGTTCCGGGGATCTCGGCCCGCAGGCGGTAGCTGAGGTTGTGGCGTCCGCGCGGCAGGAGGCGCACGAAGAAGGCCGTCTTTTCATCGCGGAGTTCCATGAAGGCGCCAAGGCCGCCGGCGCGGGTGTATCCGCTGCGCACCTCGACCGGTTCGAGGCCGGCCGCCTTCCAATCCTCGAAGATCAGGTAACTGTAGTCGTTCTTGCTCTCGACCGAGAGTTCGATCTCGATGAGGTCGCCGCTGGTGAGGGTGTCGCCCACGTCGAGCTTGATGCGCTCGAACTTCTCCTGCCGCTGCTTGAGGGCCTGTCCCTTCGACCCGGCCACGTCCTGCAAGTCCTCGACCGGGACCATCTTGTAGAAGGCGCGCTCGACCTTCACTTCCAGCCCCGCCTTGCGGAGGAAGTCTTCGAGGCTGAAGACGGTGAGGTAGGCGTTGGCGTAGAGCGGTCCGGTCCCCTTCTTGCGCAGTTCGAGGCGGTGCTTGCCGGCGCCGAGGACGTCCCCCGCCACCACCGCCGTGCCGTCGAAACTGAACAGGTTCTCCTTCGTGATCTTCACCGTCTTGAGAACCTTGCCGTCGAGGACCACCTCGACCTCCATGTCCGGCTCGTCTTCCCCGCTGGCGCGCAGGAAATCGGCGATGGCCTCGATACAGTAGGCCGTGTCGCGGGTCGAGTTCCAGTAGGTGGCGTGCTTCCGGTTGTTGATGAGATACTTCACCAGCCCGCGGGCCTGCGGGCTCTTCGGCTTCACGGCCGCAAGGAGCTTCAGATACCAGGCGTGGGCCTCAAACTCGCTCCCGTACCACCACCACCAGTATCCGCCGTTGCCCAGTTCGAGCCACGCGGTCTGGTTCTCGTCGTCGGTCACGAGGAACTGCTCGATGTTGCGGATCACGCCGTCGCGCTTCCCGTTGTCGCCGGTCCGGTGCAGTTCGAGTCCAAGGAGGCACTTCGCATAGACCGGGAGGCCGTTCTTGTCGCGGTGCAGGAAGCCCAGCATCGTGGCGTTGTCCACGCCCGCCTCGCCAAGAACGCGCCGGATCAGGGCATCCATCGCGTCCGCCTTCTGCTTCGTGTCGCGCTTGCGCTTCTCCCACATGCGGATGCGCTCCGTCTCCTTCGCCTCGTGCTTCTTCAGCCATGCCACCCCGCGCTCGAGCATGTCGCCCGGGATCTTTGCGCCGTTCGCCCTGGCCACGAGCAGGCCGTGCGCCACCACCGCCGTGGTGTGGGGGTACGAGCGCTCGCCGTAGGCCGAGAACCACCCCCAGCCGCCGTCGCGGTTCTGCATCTCGCGCAGGCGCTGCACGCCCACCCGCACCATCTCGTCCACCTCGTCCTTGTCCCACACCGGGTTCTCCTTCCACCGCTTCCATTGCGCGGCCCGCTCCCGGGCCTCCCCGATCTCCTGCGGGTTCAGGTTCACGCGCTTGTTCTTCACGTCCTGCAGGTTCACCCCCATCTCCTGCAGGAGACGCTGCGTGACGACGGTCGGCACGAAGCGATTCAGGGTCTGCTCGGTGCATCCATACGGGTAACTCGCCAGATACGGCAGGGCGTCGATCATGGCGCCCGCAATGGTCGGCGAGTAGCGGATCTCGAGATGCGTCTGGCCCGGCCGCCGTTCCTCGGGGACCTCGAACTCGATCACGGCCTTCCTGCCGCCCGGCTTGATGGCCCGGCTCCATGACTCGGTGCGCGCCATCCCGTGCACGTAAACCGGGAAGGTCATCTCCATGGCGTCGGCGTCGTCGGCCGCGACCGCCTTCATGCGGATCGCCACTTCCCCTTCCCGCTTCGCCACCGCCTGCCAGTCGAGGCGTTCCTCACCGCCGGCGGGGATGACCACCCGCGCCGATTTCGCTCCGGCCGCCTCGAGCGTCCCGCCTTCGAGTTCGAGCGAGACCTCCACCTCCTTCGCTTTCTCGTGGTAGTTGTGCACGACGGCGCTCAGGGTGACCTTGTCCTTCTCGATGAAGAACCGCGGCGCCTGCAACCTCACGATGAGGTCCTTGCTGGTGATGACCTCCGCCGAGCCCTCGCCGACCCGCGTCCCGTGTCCCATCGCCCACGTCTTCACCTTCCACGTGGTCAGGTTGTCGGGATACTCGACCTCGACCTCGGCTTCCCCGCGCTCGTCGGTGGTCA
>CAYPUM010000036.1:0-15697 GCA_964413545.1 uncultured Roseibacillus sp.
TGCTTGTAGGCCGCCATCCCCTTCAATCCATACAGCAGGATCTTCTGCAGGGATTCCATGTCCGCGTCTTTCCCGCATACCCCCTTGTCGGTGCACGCCACTCCGCGGAAGGTTTGCTCGCACTGGTCACAATACATGTTGCTCATAGTCGTTCTCCGATCGTTACGCCGCATTCTACGCACCCTCAGGGTCCGGTAATCCTTGACCTCCGTCAAGATCGGGAGCTTTTTCGCCGGAACCCCCGTGAATCGCCCTGATGAGTTCCAGCCGTCCTCCGAAACCTCCGAAACCGTCCCGCCGCCAACTCGAACCCGTTCTCCGGCGGGTCTTCCTCTTCCGCGACTGGTCGGAAAGCGACCTTCACGACCTCGCCCGAATGACGATCGTCAGGCGTTTCGAGCGCAACCGGGTCATCTTCAATCACGGCGCCGCCTGCAATCACCTCTACGTGGTCCAACAAGGGCGGGTCCAGCTCAGCAGGATCGCGCCGGACGGAAACCAGGTTGTCCTGAATGTGGTGGGCGCCGGCGATCTCCTCGCTTGTGCCGCCCTTTTCCTTGATCACGCCTATCCTGCCAGCGCCCACGTCATCTCGTCGGGCGCGCAACTCCTCATGATCGACGGCCGCGCCTTTCTGGACACCCTGCGACGCCGCTCCGATCTTTCGTTTCGGATGATCGGCGCCCTCGCGGTGCGCATCGCCACCCTCGCCTCCCGCATCGAAAGCCGTTCCTCGGAACCGGCCGCCGAACGCGTCGCCGCCTGGCTGCGCGAACACGCCGGTCCGGCGTCAAAGGGCCTCCCCCGCCGCCTCGTCCTGCCGTCCACCAAAAAGGCCGTCGCCGAGGAACTCGGCATGACCCCCGAAACGTTCTCGCGCTCCCTCGCCAAGCTCCGTCAGGCCGGCGCCATCCGCACCAGCCGGCGCGAGATCATCATGCTGGCGCCCGACCTGTTGCCCTGACCGGCAACGGGAACTCAGCGTTGTCCTCGCCCGTACAGGTAGCCCGCTCCCGCGCCGAGCGCTCCGCCAAGGGCCGCGCCTTGCACGGCGTCATCCGCCAGCAAGGCGCCCGCCCCGGCACCGATCAGCCCGCCGGTCGCCGCGGAATTGGCCTCGGGCGAGGCGTAGTTCGAACACGAGGAAACCGGCCACGTCATGAGGACAACCGCAGCCATCCACCCAGCAATTGGTCTGATTCGTTTCATGATGATTCCTTTCTTCTCAACTCGCCCAAGCTTACATGCATTCCTGCAGTCCGCAACAATTCGCACCGGCGCGGGAAACCCCTCCGGCTCACCCGGACCGGATCGCCTCGAGAAACGGCGCCAGATAGCGTTGCGCCTTCACGGCGCCCACCCCCCTGATTCGCAGGGCGGCTTCCTCCGTGGTGGGACGGATGCGGGCAAGGGCCTCGAGGGTCTTGTTCGGAAACACGACGTAGGCCGGCACTCCCTGCTCGCTCGCGATCCGGTTTCTGAGGTCCTTGAGCCGCAGATAGAGCTGCGCGTCGAAGTCCGCCGCGCTCCCGGTCAGCGCCCCGCTTGTCTCGTCCGCCGGGGGTTCCTTCTTCCGTCCCGGCCACACCAGGCGGCACTTCGCCTGTCCTTTCATGACCTGCTCGCCCCGCGCCGTCAGCGTCACCAAGGGAAACTCCCCGCGCTGCGTCGTCACCAGCCCCGCGTCGTGCAGGGCGTGAAACAGCTCGTTCAGAAATGCCGTGCCTTCCTCTTTCAGGAGCCCGTAGGTTGTAAGCTCGTTCAGGCGCACCCGCAACACTTCCTGCGACCTGCTGCCGGTCAGCATCTGCACGATCCGGCCCCGCCCGAAGATCCCCTCCCACCCCCGCGCCGTCCTGCGGCTCATCCGCGCCACCCCGCTCAACGTTTTCCGGACGACCAGTTCCTCCTCCTCGTTCAGCTCGCGAGCTTCCGTCCCATATCCGCTCCGGCAGACGTCGCAGGTTCCGCATTCCTCCGCCCCCCGTTCCCCGAAATACTCGAGGATGGCGCGCTGCCGGCATCCCCCGCCATAGCAGAAATCGACAATGGCCTGAAGTTTGGCGCGGTCCCGCCGTTCTTTCTTTTCCAAGGTGGCTCGATCGATGTCGAGCTCCTCCGCCCCGAGCTGCGGTTGCTTCAGCCGTGTCCCCCGGCGCCGCGCCCCCGGCACGTCGAACCGCTCGATATACCCGTGCCTCCCCAACACCGCGAGGGCGCTGCTGACCGCCATGGCGTTCTTCACCCCCGCCCGCTCCGCCAGTTCCTCGAGGCTGCAATCCGCCTCGTGCCGGCCGTCAGCCGATTCCCGCAACATCTCGTAAACGGCGCAAATCGTCCCGTAGCCCGGATTCGCCCCCTCGATGAAGAATTCCTGCGTCCGCGTGTCGGCGTAGTTGAAAAGCAGCTCACAGACGGCCGTTTCCCCGTCGCGCCCCGCGCGCCCCGCCTCCTGGTAATACGCCTCGACGCTGCCGGGGATCTCGAAATGCGTCACGAAGCGCACGTCGCCCCGGTCGATTCCCATCCCGAAGGCATTCGTCGCCACCGCCACGTCCGCTTCGTGCCGGATGAATTCGTTCTGCCTCTTCCCGCGTTCCTCCTCCGGCATGCCGCCGTGGTAGCGGATGCACTTCACCCCCCAACTGCTCAGCGTCTCGCAGACTTCCTCGACCCGTTTCCGCGTCGCGCAGTAGACGATGCCCGTCCGGTGCCGCCCGATCACCTCCCGCAGGCGCTTGAACTTGGCGGCCTTCGAGTCCACCGCGGTCACCTTGAAGCTGAGATTGGGCCGCGCGAACCCCGTCACCGCCGTGAAGGGATCCCGCAATCCCAACACCGAAACAATGTCCCCGCGCACCTCGGCCGTGGCCGTGGCCGTGAATGCCACACACTGCGGGTCTCCCAACACCCGCCGCGCCGCCCCAAGGCGCAGATAGTCCGGACGAAAGTCGTGCCCCCACTGGCTCAGGCAGTGCGCTTCATCCACCGCCAGCAGACTCACCGCCACTTCCCCGGCGGCCGTCACGAACCTCTCCGCACGAAAACGCTCCGGCGCCACATACACCAGCTTGTATTCCCCCCCGCGCATCCGGGCCAACCGCTCCCCCTGTTCGCCATACGAAAGCGTGGAGTTGATCAACGTGGCCGATATGCCCCGCTCCACCAACGCGTCCACCTGGTCCTTCATCAAGGCGATCAGCGGGCTCACCACCAGCGTCACCCCCTCCAGACATAGCGCCGGAAGCTGGTAGCACAACGATTTCCCCCCGCCCGTCGGCATCACCACCAACCCGTCCCGCCCGGCGATGATCCGCTTCACGACCTCCTCCTGTCCCCCAAGGAACTCCTCGAATCCGAAGTGCCTCTGCAATGCCTCCCGTGCCGTCACACCAGAACTCTCCTCCGATTCTCACAGCTCCAGAAAATTCTTCAGGAGCTTCTTCCCTTCCGCCGTCAGGATCGATTCGGGATGGAATTGCACCCCGTGGACCGGATGCTCGGTGTGCCGCAAGCCCATGACCTCCCCCTCCGCCGTCCAGGCCGTCACCTCGAGACACACCGGAATCGTCTCCCGGGGCACAATCAGGGAATGATAGCGCGTCGCCTCAAGGGGGTTGCTCAGCCCCTCGAAAACCCCTTCCCCGCCATGGTGAATCATCGACGTCTTCCCGTGCATCAGGCGCTCCGCCCGAACCACCCTGCCGCCATACACCTGCCCGATCGACTGATGCCCGAGACACACCCCGAGAATCGGAACCGTCGCGCCGAAGACCCCAACCACCTCGCAACTGATCCCGGCTTCGTCCGGTGTGCCCGGCCCCGGCGAAATGCAGATCTTCTCCGGCCCCAGCCTCCGAATCTCCCCGATCGTCACTTCGTCGTTGCGCCGAACCTCCATCACCGCCCCCAGTTCACCAAAATACTGCACCAGGTTATAGGTGAAGGAGTCGTAGTTGTCGATCACCAGCAGCATGGTCTTGGTTCCGTCAGCTTCTCGATTCGGTCTTCCGTCTCTGCGCCGGTCGCCAGGTCATGGCGTCACGGACCCTCCGCATCCCTCGTCCCCGCCCCCCAGCGTCCCGGCGAGGCCCACCGCGCGAAACATCCCCTTCGCCTTGTTGACCGTTTCATTGAATTCGTATGCCGGATCGCTGTCGGCCACAACCCCGGCTCCGGCTTGCACATAAACCTTGCCGTCCTTCAGGAGACACGTCCGCAGGGCGATGCAGGAGTCGTGCCCGCCGTCCCATCCGAAATACCCCACCGCCCCCGCGTAGGCATTGCGCTTGTTCACCTCCAGCTCGTTGATGATCTGCATGGCCCGGATCTTGGGCGCCCCGCTCACCGTCCCGGCCGGAAAAGTCGCACGAAGAACATCGTAGCTGCTGTGCCCCGGCGCCAACTTGCCCGTCACGTTCGACACGATGTGCATCACGTGGCTGTACCGCTCGATGGTCATGAAATCGTCCACCACCACCGAGCCGGGCTCGGCGATCCGGCCCACGTCGTTGCGGGCCAGATCCACCAGCATCACATGCTCGGCCCGTTCCTTCCCGTCGGCCAGAAGATCCGCCGCCAGCGCCTCATCCTCGGCGGGCGTCCCGCCGCGCCAGCGCGTCCCGGCAATCGGACGGATGTCAATCCGCCCGTCGATCACCCGCACGTGCACCTCCGGCGAACTCCCCACCAGGGCGAAATCCCCGAGCTCCAGCACGAACATGTACGGCGAGGGGTTGACGTGCCGCAGCGCTCGATAAAGATCGATCGGGGTTCCTGCGAACGGCGCCTCAAAACGCTGACTGGGAACCACCTGAAAAATGTCCCCCGCCGCGATGTGCTCCTTCGCCGTCCGAACCATCCCCTCGTATTCCTGCCGCGTCGTGTTGCTTCGCGGCTCGGGCGCCTCGAACCCCTGCAGCCCGTTCAACGCCGGAACATGCAGAGGCCGGTCCAACATCTCGACCAGCGATCCCACCTTCCCGACCGCCTCCCGGTACGCCCCCTCGACCGTGGCATGGTCCCGCAACATCGCGTTCGCCACCACCAACAACCGGCGCAGCTTGTGGTCAAACAACAATACCGCGTCCGCGATCAGAAAAACCGCCTCCGGCAATCCGAGGTCGTCCGGCGGGGGCGCCCCCGTCGAAGGCTCGAACTGCCGCACCGCGTCATACGCCAGATACCCCACCGCACCCCCGAAAAACGGCGGCGCATTCCCGTGGCTCACCGGCCGATAGCGGCTCATGAACCGTTCCAACTCCGCCAACAGGTCGCCCTGCGCCTCGCTCGTCTCCTCCTCGGAACCCCGCCGGATCGTCACGGACCGCCCCCGCGCCTCGAACACCCGCCGGGGCGCCGTCCCCACAATCGACCACCGCCCGCTCGCGTCCGTGCTCTCGGCACTCTCCAGCAGAAAGGCGTAGCGTCCCTCCCTGACCTTCAGATACGCCGAAAGCGGGGTCTCGAAATCCGCCGCCAACTGCCCGTACACCGGCACCACATTCCCCCGCTCCACCAAACGGCGAAACTCCTCCAGCGACGGTCTGACAGCCGGTTCCGACAAGGCGCGAAGCATGCCCCACCAGATCTGCCACGCAATGCCAATGTCCGCCAAATCCCCGCCATGCCCGGAACCCCGACGGATTTCAACATCAAGCGGTTTGACCCCGCGCATCCCGCCCCCTACGCTTGCCTCAACCAAGCGCCTGCCGCGCCGCCATCATGCCGTGGGAAATCTACCGCCGCAGCCTGTTCTTCGCCCTCTGCCTTTTCCCGGCGGTCGTCCCGCTCCTCCACAGTGACGAACTGAGCCTGCCCTCGGTGCTGCCCAAGGCCGTCGTCGTCAAGATCGGCGCCGCGGTGGTCCTCGCCCTCTGGCTGCTCGGTCTCGCGCTCAACAAGAAGTGGGCCCTCTTGAAGCGCTCCCCCCTGTTTTCCGTCATCGTCTGCCTGCTGACGATCACGGTGGCCGTCTCCACCGCCCTCAGCACCGATCCCTGGATGAGCTTCTACGGCGTCTACGAACGCCAGATCGGCCTCCTCGGTTTCTTCGCCCCCATGGCCCTCGGGCTCGCCCTGTCCACCGTCGTCAACGATCGCAGGGAGGTCGGCTGGTTCCTCACCGCCATCATTGCCGGCGGCATCCTCGTGTCCTGCCACGGACTCATCGAATACTTCGGATCAAGCCCCGAGGGCGCACGCCAGGTGAGACCTCAGTTGAAAGGGCTTCTCGGCAACAGCAACTTCACCGGAAACTATCTCGCCCTCACCTCCGCCCTCACCCTCGGAATGTGCGTCGTCCATCTCAAGTCGTTCTCCCTCTCCATCCCGCTCGCGATCGCGTTCCTGCCGCAGGTCGCCGCCGTCTTTTTCACTTCGACTCGGGGCAGCTACGTGGCCCTCATGGCCGCCGTGCTCGCCGTCCTCCTCTTCACCGTCAGCACCAATCTCCGCCGCGGCGAGCGGCGCTACAGCGTCGCCGCCCTCCGCATGGTAATCTTCCTGACCGGCCTCATCGGAATGGGTTTCGTGGTGGTCCGCCCGGACGATCTCCTCGGGTGCGGGATCTTCCTGCTCCTCAACGCCCTGATCTTCCTCGTGTTTCATTTCATCACTCGAAAGCTTGAGATCGGCAGCCCTCGCCGCATGAAGGTCTTCCTTCTGTCCTGCTTCGTCGCGACACATCTTGTCAACCTCGGCCTCTACAACACGCGGAACTACTTCGAGGCCAGCGACCCCGCCCAACTCAGGTCGTCGACCGCCCTGAGAGCACTCGACAACTACTACTCGATCTTCACCCTGAGCGACGAAGCCACGCCCCGCTTCCAACTCTGGCGGGAGAGCCTCCGCTTCATCCCGGAACATCCGTGGTTCGGGATCGGACTGGAGACCTACCGGCGCGAGTTCATGAGCCGCAAGTCGGCCTACCTCGAGTCCCTCGAGCCTCACACCAACTACGACAACCCCCACAACCTCTTCCTCTACTACCTCGCCACCCTCGGGGCGGTCGGCGCGCTCCCCTACCTGACGCTTCACCTCCTCCTCGCTGCGGCGTTCATCTACCTCATGTTCTTCTCCCCCCCCCGTCCCGGCCGCCACGGGCTGGTCTTCTGCAGCTTCCTTGGCTGCTACTGGATGGCGGGCATCCCCGGCTTCGATGTGATGTCCACCATGTTGCTCTTCTGGCTGATGACCGGTTTGCTCGCCGCCTATCTGCACCTCGAGGCGGTCGAACGCCCGGAATCCCGCCTCGCCTCCTTTGTCGAGAGCCTCGGGAAGCGCCCCTCCCTCGGGAAGGGCGTGCAGATCGCAACCGCCGTCACGGCCGTCGCAATCTGCGGCACCTTGTTGTATCACGCCCCCACCGTCTACGATTACCTCAAGGCCGACCGGCACATGCGGCAAGCCTTCGCATGGGCCAACAAGGGAAGACTCGCTTATGCCATCCCGGAAGCCGAAAAAGCCCGCGCCTTGAATCCCAACGAACACGCATACGTGGTGAAGACCGCGGCCCTCCTCCAGGCCGTCGCAAAGTCCCAGAAGACAAGGGAAGCCAAGCTCCACTATATCAAAAAGGCCGAAGACGTGCTCGAAGAAGGACTCCCTCACTCGTGGGCGCCCGAAAACATCTATATCAGGGAGATCAACGGCAGGATGATCGTCAGAGACCTGCGCGCAATCCGCGATGCCTGCAACATGGCTCTCAAATACAGCCCCCATCTCGAGGTGGTCAAAAAGAAACGCGACGAAGTGACCAAGATCCTGGAGAAGGCCGGAAAATGATGAAGAACGACCGCTCCGGATTCCAAGGAGCGATGCTTCCCCTCTGCCAGCCCGTCTCCCTCGGCCCGCGCGATGACATCCCGGCCGAGGAATCCACGGTCGGTCAGCTCAAGTTCAAGGCCGGGGCCACGGCGCAGTGAACGATTGGCGGCCTCTCCCAGGGCTTCACCCGCCTGCAATGCCCGGATTGCGGTGACGAGTCCGGAACTTCCTCAAGAAAGATCCATTGATGGACAAGCCTCGGATCGGCCATGGCGACGAGAACACGCCGCGGCTGCCGCTGGGCACCGTTCCCGTCTCCGGCAACGACGGCCGCGTCTGCATCTCGGGCGGCGGACCGGCAAGGATCGACAACCCCGGCCCCGTCTCGGTCACCGCCCACGGCGGCGACGCGACGCTGCTCTCCCTCGAAGCCCACGAGTTGAAATCAATCTGGGGAAACTGAGGCCGCTCCCCGCTCACGCATCACTCGGACCGTGCCGGAAGCCGCGTCGGTTGAAGGGTGAACTGAACCATGAGAATCAAGATTGCAGCATCTACACGGTGGACGACGCGCCGCGGCTCGCGAAAGCCTCCGGCTGCGACAACGTGGGCCTCATCTTCAACCTCTGCCACTTCCTGAAGGTGGCGCCCGGGAGTGATTTGCAGAAGACGCTCGATGCCGCGAAACCGTTCCTCTGGGCTGTCAGCACCTCCGGGACGGACTGGCTCGAAGTCGCTCCCGGCCGGCACGCCGCCTACTTCCGGCTCCGGCCCGCGGATTGACCGCCTTCAGCTGGGAAGCGCACTTCGTTCGGGCGCCCCTCCCGGTCAAACGATTTCCACCCACGGAGTCGGCTCGGCCTGGCTCGCAACATGCACCGCCAGACCATTCCGGGCGCAACCCGTCATGGCCTCCGCAACCGCCCGCGGACAGTTGCAGTCCCGGCTCAGATGACCGAACACCACCGCCTCCAGACCGTGCCCGGCCAGTTCCGCCACCAGTTGCACCGACTGCACGTTCGACAGATGCCCATGACGGGATGAAATCCGCTGCTTGATCGACCACGGGCGCCTCCGGTCCGCTTCAAGAAGACGCTGGTCGTAGTTCGACTCCACCAGAAGCGCCCGCACCCCGCGCAGTCCGTCCCGGACCAGCGTCGTGACGTGCCCGAAATCCGTCGCAAGCCCGATCCTCGTGCCATTCTCGCCGCAGACAAACCCCACCGGGTCCACCGCGTCGTGCGGAACCGCAAACGAATTCACCGCCATCCCGCCCGCTTGAAACTCCTCCCCACGCCGGAAGAGGCGCCACTCGACGCCCGATCCGCAGCGCACCCCGAGCGCCTCGCGCGTCAGGGCCGTCGCATACACGGGCACCCGGTGCTTCCGCAGGAAAACCTCCAGCCCCCGCGCGTGATCGCTGTGCTCGTGCGAAAGCAGAATCCCATCAAGATCATCCGGGCCAATCCCGACCATCTCAAGCCTCCGGCACAGTTGCCTCGCACTCAGCCCCGCGTCCACCAGCAGACACCCGCGCCCCGATGCAACCACCGCCGCATTGCCCGCGCTCCCACTCCCCAAAACCACCAGCTTCATTGATTGAGGGATCTTAAGGAAATCCCGCTCCCCAGCCAAACAGGAAATCGCTCCCACCCTCTCTTCTTCGCGCGGCGCGATTGCCGACCCGGCCCTTCTCCGTTATCTTCACCGCTCCTGATGCTGCGTGTCCGCTGGCTCCACCACTGCAAAATGGCGTTTTTCGCGCTGGCATCGCTCGCCGCATTGGGTCTGATCGGCGCCCTCCTCTGGCTCAATCAGCGGGGTTTCGAGGGGGAATGGGGTGAACGCATCGCAAGGGAACTCGACCGCCGCGGCATCCACGCCGACTTCCGGCAGGTTCGCTTCTCCCCGCTGCGCGGCATCCTTGCACGCGAAGTGGTCGTCTACTTCAGCGCCTCCCGCCAACGCATCCTCGCCCGCATCCCCGAACTGGAAATCGAGGTCGACCGGACCGATGCCCTGAAGGGCGATTTGTCGCTCCGGTCCCTCTTCCTGAAAGACGCCCGCCTTGCCATCCCCGTCGGGTCCGACCCCCGGCACGTCGTGCGCTTCGGCAATCTCACCGGGCGCGCAACCCTCGACCGCCAAAGCCGCCTCGTCCTCGACGAAGCCACCGGACGGTTGGCCGGGATGGATTTCCGGCTTTCCGTCGAACTGGACGCCTTCGATCCCGCACGGCTCGCCGACAGGACCCCGGCCGCCCCCCCAACCCGAACCCACGCCCTCGTCTCCTCCGCCTTCGCGGAATGTGATCGCTGGTCGTTTCCCGCCTCCCGCCCCCCGAGCCTCGATATCCGCATCGCCGGCAGCCTCGAACGACCCTCCGCCATCCGAACCTCCGTCTCCATCAACGCCCGCGAACTCTCCCGGCGCTCATACGAGATGGAAAACCTCCGCTTCAAGGGCGAAATCAGCGGACGCAGCCTGACCGTCGACCATCTCAGCTTCTCCGACGGACCCGGCTCGCTCAACCTGCGCGCCGACTTCGACCTCCTCGACCAGAAGGGCCGCTACGAACTCTCCTCCTCGGTCGACCTCCCCGCCCTCCTGCGCCGGGGATTCGATCTTCACACGCTCGACGACCTCGTCTCCGCACGAGCCCCGCGCCTCGAAGCCACCGGGAAGTTCGCGCTGCCGGACGGCGATTTGCGGCTCGGCGCGATCGGTTCCGTCTCCCTGCCCGCCTTCCGGTTCCTCGGACAGCCATTCGAATCCCTGACCACCGAGTTCTCATGGCAGGATGGCGACCTTTTCCTTCGCGACCTGCATGTCGGGCACGCCCGCGGCGAGTTCACCGGCAAGATTCTGCTCAAGGGCGATTCGATCCGATACCGCGCCACGTCCTCGCTTCCGGTTTCCGTCTACACCCCGTTTGTCGGGCAAGGAACCGCTCTCGACCAGACCATCTCCCAGTGTCGGTTTTCCGGCCGCTCCCAAGTCGTCATCGAGGCCGACGGCTCCATCCGGCGCAGCGACCTCAAGGAGTGGACCTCGCGCGGAAACGCGTCCGTCAAACACATCCGCTTCAGCGGCGTTCCGTTGAAACAAGCCGCCGCCAAATTCCACATCACTCCCATCGAATCCACGTTCAGCAACGCCAGCGTCGCCTTCGACTACAGCTCCTACCCTCCGCGGCAACAACACCACGGACCCGAATCATCCCTCGTCAAGGCCGACGAGTTCCATTACCGCAAGGAGACCAACCTCACCCGCATCTCGAACCTCCGGGGATCCGCCTGGCCAGGCCCCCTCCTGAAACTCTTCGCACCCCGCACCGCCTCCTACGTCGAACGAACCTATCGCTCGCGCCTGCCCGTCCGCTTCACCACCAACGGCATCGCCGACCATCGCGAACCCCGCCACCGCACCGACCTCCGCACCGACCTCCACGCCCCCGGCATCACCGACTACGACTTCCTCGGAAAAACCCTCCAACTCGAAGACGTCTCCCTCCGCCTCCGCAGCCGCCATGAACTCGTCAACGTCACCGGCCTCCGGTTCCGCTCCTTCCTCGGCGCCGGCGGCGGCAACCTCACCGTGCGCCTCCCCTCCGGCCAACCGGCTTCCTTCTCCGGCGGCATGAAATGGAACGACCTCAGCCTCGCAGCCATCGGCCGGAAATACGGATTCGAAACCGCTGAAAAGGGAACCCTCCGCGGACGCTTCGACTTCACCGGCGTCCGAAACAACACCCGCACCCTCAACGGCCGCGGCGTCATTGCCCTGCGCAACGGTCAGCTCTTCCATGTCCCCGTCTTCGGCCCGCTCTCCGCCCCCATCGAGGGAGTCCTCGGAAACAAGCGTTTCAGCCACGAAGAAGCCCGCGATGCCTCCGCCACCTTCGTCATGAAGGAGGGCGTGGCCTACACCAACGACTTCCTCACCTCGACCCCTTCCACCGTGTTCACCGGGGAGGGCTGGGTCGATATCCACGCCAAAACGATCGACCTGACCCTGCGCATGAATGCCCGCGGTCTTCTGGGGCTGGTCACCTTGCCCCTGCGCCCCTTTTCGGGACTCTTCCAGTTTCGCGGCCGCGGCCCCCTCCGCAACCCGGCATGGAGAAGCGCTCCGTTTACCCAGCCCTCCCGGGGACGCAGCGACCCCGTCTTCCGGAAGCCCCCCCGCGCCCGCATCGTCCCCGACACCGCAAGGCCCGCGCCGCAACCGGCGGACCGCTGACTCCTCTCGCGCACAACTCCCCGCCGAAGCCCCACGCCCCCCGCCTCTCCGCCGGCCGGCCCGATCCCGCTCCCGGCACGCAACTCCGCCCTCGCGGATCGCGACTTGCGCCTTTCCCGATTCTGCGTCAAGGTCTCATCCCGCGATTGTCCACCCATGCCGCAGTGCATTGCGACAGGAAAGGCGCTCGCTTCACCCAACCACCACCAAGCCATGAGCGAACATCCCGCCAACCCCGAGGAGCCCCGCGACGAATCCCCGTCCGTCAAGCAAGCCGCACACGACCTCCGCGAGGCCGCCGAACACCGTGCCCACGAAGTCGCCCACAACGCCGAAGAACGCGCCCGCCAACTCAAGGAATCCGCCGCCGAAAAGGCTCAGCAACTCCGCCAATACGCCGGCGACAAAGCCTCCCACCTCAGGGAAGTGGCCGGTGAAAAAGCCCACCAATTCCGCCAGACCGCCAACGACCAATGGGCCGGCACCCGCATCAAGGCCCGGGAAGCCTACTCCGATTTCGAGGAATACGTCCGCCAGCATCCCACCAAGGCTCTCCTCGCCGCCGTCGGCGCCGGCTTCCTCGTTGGCCTCATCGTGCGCCGCTGATCTTGCCGCAATCCGTGTCTTCCCGCCGCCGCGCTCCCACTCCCTGCGCTCATGCCCGGCCCGCCTCCCGCCTCCGGCTCCGGTTCCGACAGCAACCCGGACTCCGGAAAAACCCGCAGAGCCTCGTTCCGCAAATCGGCCGAAACATTCTGTGATGGCCTGCGGGACCACTTTCACGCCCGGCGACAACTCCTCGAACTCGAACTCCGCGAGGCCGCCGGCTTCGCCGCCCGCAAGGCCGCCCTCTTCGCGACCGCTGCAATCCTCGCCTTCTTCGGTTACGCCCTCCTCCTCGGCGCCCTCGTCTCGGCCGCCGGCAGATGGCTTCAGCACCAATGGCCCGGCTTGCCTCCCGGCGCCGGCTGGCAGATCGGCGCCCTCGTCTGCGGCATCCTCCACCTCGCCCTCGTCTTCCTCATCCTCCTGCGACTCAGCAGAAAAAACCGTCAGCCCCTCTTCGAATACACGCGGGCAGAATTCCGAAAAGACGCCCAATGGCTGCATCAGAAACAATCCGGGAAAGAAAAGAACGCCTCGCGTTGAGCCTCGATGCCACGCGCCGAAACCTCGCCGCCCAAAGCAAAGACCTGCGAAGCCGCCTCAACCCGCTGCGGCATGCCGCACGGCTCGTCCGAAACCATCCTCTCCCCGCCGTCGCAACCACCACCGGCGCAGTGGCCCTCCTCACCTCGCTCGCCCGCCGCTGGCGGCCTCGTCGCCCCAGAAGAAAATCGGTCCGCAAGCTCGGCCTGTCGCTCGCATGGAGACTCGCCAAACCGGCCCTCCGCCTCTGGCTCCTCCATCACGCCCGGTCCTGGCTTGACGCCCGCCATGCCTCGCGCCACCCCGATTCCCTTCTTGGCCCATAGGCCGTCCCCCTTATGATGCCCCCGGGCGAGGTCGCAGCTCCCTTGTCCCAGAAGTCCCATGTCCGAACTCCAAGTCCTCGGCCACGTCGATGAATACCTCTCCATCGGCATCGAGTACGATTGCTCCGATATCCATCTCCCCACCGCCTATCCCCCCGCCTGGCGGCGCTACGGAACCCTCACCCCCATCTGGGACGGCCATCCTCCGCTCACCCCGGACGATACCGAACGACTCGCCCGTTCCTTCCTCAGCGATTCCCACTGGGAACGCCTCCAGACCATCGGCGACGTGGACTTCGCCTACGCCAATCAGCAGGGCCGCTTCCGGGCCTCCGTCGTCAAACAGCGTCTCGGCATCGACATCGTCTTCAGGATCATCAACACCAGAATCCGCGGCATGGCCGAACTCGGACTCCCCGCCGATCACCTCGTCCCTCTCACCCGCTATCACAACGGCCTCATCCTCGTCACGGGATCCGTCGGATCCGGCAAGTCCACCACCCTCGCCGCCCTCGTCGACTTCATCAACGAGGACCGCGACGACCACATCCTCACCCTCGAAGACCCCATCGAATACGTCTTCGACTCCAAAAAGTGCCACGTCAACCAGCGCGAGGTCCACTCCCATACCGAATCTTTCCCCAAGGCTCTCCGCGGCGCCCTCCGCGCCGACCCCGATGTCATCATGGTCGGCGAAATGCGTAACCTCGAAACCATCTCCCTCGCCCTCACCGCCGCCGAAACCGGCCACCTCGTCCTCGCCACCCTGCACACCGGCAACGCCCCCCGCACCCTCGACCGTATTCTCGACGTCTTCCCCGTCGACCAAAGAAGCCAGATCCGCGTCATGGTCTCCGAATCCCTCCGCGGCGTGATCTCCCAGCAACTCGTCCCGAATTCCAGCGGCGACGGCCGATGCCTCGCCCTCGAGTTGCTCGTCAATACCCCCGCCGTCGCCGCCACCGTCCGCGACGGCAAAACCTTCATGCTCCCCGGCATCATGCAGACCGGCAAAAACGTCGGCATGATCACGATGGATGAATCCCTCCGAAACCTCTATGTCAAGGGGCTCATCTCCCAGGAAGAGGCCCTCTTCCGCGCCGAGGACAAGGTCCAGATGAAATCCTTCTTCAAATCCTGAGCAGCCGGAGCCCCCCCACCATGGCCGAAATCGATCGCTACTTCCGCTTCCTCAAAGAGAACAAGGGCTCTGACCTCCACCTCTCCGAAGGCCAGCCTCCCAAGGTCCGCATCCACGGCTCCATCTCCTCCATCCCCGACCAGCCCGCCCTCGAAGGCGAGCCCTTCCAACGCCTCCTCAGCGAGATCTGCGACCAGAAGGCCTTCGCGCAGTTCCTCGAATCCGGCGACCTCGATTTCGCCTACGAAATGGACGCCGAAACACGCTTCCGCTGCAACTACCTCAAACAGAAAAACGGACTCGCCGCCGTCTTCCGCCTCATCCCCACCGAGATTTCCACCCTCGAAGAACTCGGCATCCCCATCGTCGTCCAGGAGTTCGGGCGCATGCGCTCCGGCCTCGTCCTCGTCACCGGCCCCACCGGCTCAGGAAAATCCACCACCCTCGCCGCCCTCCTCGATTACATCAACATCAACTTCTCCCGCCACATCATCACCGTGGAGGAACCCATCGAGTTCGTCCACCGCAACAAACGCAGCATCATCACGCAGCGCGAGGTCCCCATCCAGACGCCCACCTTCGCCGACGGCCTTCGCGCCGCGCTCCGCGAAGATGCCGATATCGTCCTCGTCGGCGAGATGCGCGACCTCGAAACCATTTCCCTCGCCCTCACCGCCGCCGAAACCGGCCTCCTCGTCTACGGCACCCTCCACACCAACAACGCCCGCAAGACCGTCGATCGGCTCGTCGATGTCTTCCCCGCAGACCAGCAGTCCCAAGTCCGCACCATGCTCGCCGCCTCCCTCCGCGGTGTCGTCGCCCAGCTCCTCATGAAACGCTGCGACCAGCCGGGACGAACCGCCGTCAACGAAATCATGTTCGCAACCCCGGCCGTCTCCGCCATCATTCGGGAAGGCGCCACCCAAAAACTCTACGACGTCATCATCCAAGGCAAGTCCGAGGGCATGCAGTTCATGGACGAATCCATCTGGGGAAAACTCCGCAGCGGCATGGTGACCCCTCAGGAGGCCTTCATGAAGGCCATCGACAAAACCCGCTTCAAACGCTTCCT
>CAYPUM010000037.1:0-15635 GCA_964413545.1 uncultured Roseibacillus sp.
GGGGGCGGGCACGGGGGTGGTGCGCCGGCGGAAGGGGAAGATCGAGGCCGCCCGGGGGGGGACGTTGTTTCTCGACGAGATCGGGGACTTGCCGATCGACCTGCAACCGAAGTTGCTGAACGTGCTCCAGGAACGCCGCTTCACGCGTCTTGGAGGGGAGGAAGTCCTTGAGGCGGACGTCCGGGTGATCGCGGCCACCAATCTCGATCTCGAGCGGAAGATGGCGGAGGGGGAGTTCCGGGAGGATCTGTATTACCGGCTCAGCGTGATACCGATCGAGGTGCCGCCGTTGCGGGAGCGGCTCGAGGAACTCGGAGCGCTGGCGGCGTCGATTCTCGACCGGGTGGCGGAGCGGGCGAAGACGCGGAAGGTCAGGATCTCGAAACAGGCCATGGCGGCGATGCAGTCCTACGACTGGCCCGGCAACGTCCGTCAGTTGGAAAACGTTCTCGAACGGTCGGCGGCGTTCTGCGAAGGGGGCGTGATAGAGGCCGGGGATTTGCCGGCGGGGGTTCGGGGGAGCCAGCCATCGAGCCGGGTGCCGGCGGGATTGGGGGGGATCGCGTTGCAGGACCTCGAACGGGAGGCCCTCCTGCAGACGCTGGCGCTGTGCAGCGGCAACAAGGCCGAGACGGCGCGGCGGCTCGGGGTGACCGAGAAGTCGGTCTACAACAAGCTGAAACGGCACGGGTTGATGTGAGCAAGGCGGAGACCAAAGCCATCGAGGGGTCGGACGGGTGGCGCAGCCGCTACGAGGCGGAGCGGGCCGCCCGCCAGCAGGCGGAGGCGCGCCTGCAGGCCAAGCAGCGGGAGGTGCACGAGATCAAACAGTACATGGCGCAGCGCATCGAGGCGCACGGCTGGCAACTGCGAAAGGAAGAGGAGAAATTCGAGACCGTCTTTCACGCCTCGATGGACGGCATCATCCTGGTGGATGGATTCGGGGGGATCGTGGAAGCGAACAAGACCGCGCAGGCGATGTTCGGATACAGCCGCGCTCATCTGCTGACGATGTATGTGTCGCATCTGATGCCGTGGCAGGCTGCTTATGCCGCCTTGAACGAGGTGCAGCGCTCGGGCCACAGCCGGAATGAGTCCGAGTTGCGGCGGAGTGACGGGAGGGTGATTCCGGTGGAGGTGGTTTGGAGCCGGGTGAAGCTCGAGGGGCGGTCGTTGCTGCACGGCATCGTGCGGGACATCACGGAGCGCAAGAAGGCGCTCGGCGAGATCCAGCGGGCCAAGGACGAGGCGGAGCGTGCGAACCGCGCCAAGTCGTTGTTTGTGGCGATGATGAGCCACGAGATCCGCACGCCATTGAACGGCATCATCGGTTACACGGATCTCCTGCTTGCGACGGACTTGTCGGAGGAACAGCGGGAGAACCTCACCATGATTCAGCGGAGCGGGGACATCCTGCTCAACATCATCAACGACCTGCTGGATTTCTCACGGATCGAGAGCGGGCGGCTGGATCTGGAGATGGTGGATTTCGAACCGGTGGAGTGCATCGAGGAAGTCTTGGTGCTGCAGGCCAAGATGGCGGCGGCGAAAGGGCTGGAGCTGACTTACGACGTGATGAACGGACTGCCCCGGACGGTGCGCGGGGACGTGACGCGGGTGCGCCAGGTCCTGATGAACCTTGTTTCGAACGCCCTGAAGTTCACGATGGAGGGGTCGGTCTCGGTACATTGCGAGGCGGTGCCCGGACCGTTCCTGAAGTTCTCGGTGCGCGACACGGGGATCGGGTTTGATCCGGCGAAGGCGGAGAGCCTCTTCGAGCCGTTCTTTCAGGCGGATGTCTCGACGACCCGGGAATACGGAGGAACGGGGCTGGGATTGGCGATCTGCCGGCGGCTCGTGGAGCGCATGGGCGGAAAGATCACCGCCACCGGCAAGGTGGGGGAGGGGGCGGAGTTCACCTTCACGATTCCGTTGGACCTCGGGGAGGCGAGTCCCTTCGAGTTGGTCGAGGCGAAAGAGATGTTCGAGGGGCGGCGGGTCCTGATTCTTGAGGACGAAGAACACAACCAGCAGTTCCTGCGGCGGCGGCTCGAGAGCTGGGGGGTGGAGGTGGACGTGGCCGCCAGCGGGCAGGATGGTCTGGAACGCCTTGCGGCCCGTCGTTACGACGTGATCCTGAGCGCGATGCGCATGCCGGGCATGGACGGGTTGGAGTTCGCCCGTCTTGCGAAGGAGGCGGCCGGGGCGTTGTTGCCGCCGCTCGTCCTCGTCACTTCGGGCCGCCTGAGCGGCGAGAAGGAACAGGCGCTCGCCGCCGGCTACCGAAAGGTCCTCTTCAAGCCGGTCCGGCAGAGTGCCCTGCGGGACGTTCTGCGCGCCGTTACGGAGGCGGAGGAGGGGAGCGAAAAGGACGCCCCGGTGGCGGAGCGGCCCGCGCCTCGGCCGGACGGCGAACGATGGCTGCTCATCGCGGAGGACAATCCGATCAATGCCCGCCTTGCGATGCTGATCGTGGCCCGCCTCGGATTCCAGTCCGACGTGGCGCGGACCGGCAAGGAGGTGCTGGAGAAGCTCGAGGGCGGCAAGGATTACGAAGCGATCTTCATGGACATGCACATGCCCGAAATGGACGGCGTGGAAACCGTCTGCCGCATCCGGGCCGGACAGGGCGGAATCGCCGGCAGCAAGCTCCCCATCATCGCCGTCACCGCCAACGTCCTCGAATCGGATCGCGAAACCTGCCTGAAGGCTGGAATGAACGGATACCTTCCCAAGCCACTGCGCCCGACCGAGGTTGAGGCCGTCCTGCGCCAGTTCGGATTGGTGAGGTGACGACTGGCAACCCCCGGCGGGGCTTTCCATCTTACAGGGTGAAGGGGGATGCCCACGGTAGGAATTACAGGATTCCGGACGTCCGGTGGGGCGGATTGTCAGGCCCGTGGAAATTTCAAGCATTGATAACCAAAGGGTTAGAGGGAGGCATGGCGTTTTTGGCACGCGAACTGCAGCCATGGAGGGGCACTCGTCCGACAGACCCTGGTGAATCTCCGCACGACACTGCCTCCGACGTCCGTGGTCCGGATCCCGCTTTCTGGATCGCGCGCGTTCACGTCCCGGGGGAGGACGATCAGTCTCTTTGCCGCGCCATGCGGAATCAACACACTGAAGCGAGTTGTTCGGCCCGGAATGAGAGGCTGCGAACAACGCCATAGCACTGCTGCCGAAGGGCTTGACTACCCCTTCGGAGCGAAGAGGGGCGCCACCCTCCCCTCGCCTCCGGTTTGCTGAGGACCGGAGTTCAATTCGACGACGATATATGGTACGGAAGGCGCCGGTTTCCCGGCGCCTTCCGGCTTTCCGGCGGGCGAGGGGGCGAGAATACCCTTCCTTATCATCCGCAGCGCCTCCATTGGAACTGGCGCTGGTGTCTCGACTACGGCGGCGGCCAGCTCATGGATTGGATCGGCCACCACAACGACATCGCGCATTGGGGGCTCGGGCTCGACCAGAGCGGACCGATCAAGGTGGAGGCGAAGGGATTCAAGTATCCCGAAAAGGGGATGTGGGACGCCCCCATCGACTACGAGGTGCTCTCGGAATACGAGGGCGGTTATACCGTTTCGATCTCGAACAAGCACCCGATGGGATGCAAGTGGATCGGGGAGGACGGCTGGGTCTACGTGAAACGCGGCAAGATCGAGGCGTCCAACAAGGAGTGGATCCGCGAGTCGACCGACCGCGGAGCGGTCAAGGCCTACAAGTCGAGGGACCACCGGCGCAACTTCATCGAGGGGGTCCTGACGCGCAAGGAGTGCATCTGCCCGGCCGAAACCGGACACCGGTCGATCACTCCGGGCCACCTCGGATACGTCTCCGACGCCCTCGGACGCGCCCTGAAGTGGGATCCGAAGAAGGAGGCGATCGTGGGGGATGCCGAAGCCGAAAAGCTGCTGAAGGAGATCGATTACCGCGGCGACTGGAAGCTGGCGTAGCAGGGGGGAACCCCTGATGCGGTGACAGTTCCGACTGCTCGAAGCAGCGCGCAAACGGGGATCGGCGGCCCACAATGGTCCGGACGCTCCCGCCTCGCGTCATCGAGAGCGGCCCGGCCGGTCTCTGCGGAAGGCGGTGGGCGCCGTCCAACGAAACCGGCAGACGAAGGACTTGTCCCTTTGTCCTTTTGTGAACGATGATCGGGTCGTGTCCGACGAACGCCAGATTCTTCTCCGCCAACTCCGTGTTGACGATTACCGGGCTCTTCGCGTGTCGATGGAGGACGCCTATGCCGGGACGGGGCACGATCCGTGGAGCGAGGAGGAGATTCAGACCCTCATCGACAAATTCCCGGAGGGTCAGCTCTGTATCGAGATGGAAGGCAAGGTGGCGGCTTCCGCGCTGAGCTTGATCATCGATTACAGGAAGTTCGGCGACCGCCACACCTTCCGCGAGGTCACCGGGGACGGGACGTTTTCGACCCACGACCCGAAAGGCAAGGTCCTTTACGGCATCGAGATGTTCGTCCATCCCGACTATCGGGGGATGCGCCTCGGCCGGCGGCTTTACGATGCCCGGAAGGAACTGTGCGAGAACCTCAACCTGCGTTCGATCATGGCCGGCGGGCGCATCCCGAACTACGAGCAGTACGCCCCCGAGCTCAGTCCCCGGCAATACATCGAAAAGGTGCGCCGCCACGAGATAGCGGATCCCACCCTGACGTTCCAGCTCGCGAACGACTTCCACGTCCGGAAGATTCTCCGCGGGTACGACCCCGACGACACCGAGAGCCGCGGGTTCGCCACCCTGCTCGAATGGAACAACATCTACCATGAAGAGGAGGAAGTTCTGGTCGGCGCCGTCAAGGAGGAGGTCCGGATCGGCGTGGTGCAGTGGCAGATGCGCCTCTTCCCCGACCTCGACCGGCTCATGGAGCAGGTGGAGTATTTCGTCGATGCCGTGAGCGATTACGGAAGCGATTTCTGCGTCCTGCCGGAGTACTTCAACGCCCCCCTCATGGCGGAGTTCAACGAGCGTCCTTACCTCGACGCCATCCGCGGACTGGCCGGATACGCGAGGCCGATCCGCGAGCGGCTGGTCGACCTTGCCATGAAATACAACGTCAACATCATCGGCGGCGCCATCCCGGACCTCGACGGAGAAGGGCACCTCCAGAACGTTTCCTACCTTTGCCGCCGCGACGGCGGCTGGGAGGCCGCCTACAAGCTGCACCCCACCCCGGACGAGAAGACCCTCTGGGGGATGCGCGGCGGAAGGGATATCCGGACCTTCGAGACGGACGCGGGCCGGGTCGGGATCCTGATCTGCTACGACATTGAATTTCCGGAGTTGTCCCGTCTTCTTGCGGATGAGGGGATGCACATCCTGTTTGTTCCCTTTCAGACCGACACGCAGAACGGCTTCAACCGGGTGCGCATCTGCGCCCGGGCGCGAGCCATCGAGAACGAGTGCTACGTTGTCATTGCGGGTTCGGTTGGCAACCTCCCGCGCGTCCACAATATGGACATCCAGTACGCGCAGAGCGCCGTCTTCACCCCCAGCGACTTTGCCTTCCCGGAGAACGCCGTGAAGGCCCAGACGACCCCCAACACCGAGACCACCCTCATCGTGGACGTCAACCTTGGCGACCTCAAGGAGCTTCACAACCACGGCAGCGTCCAGAACCTCCGCGACCGGCGCCTTGATCTCTACGACGTCGTGAGGAAGAGACGATAAAGCATCCGGTCCCACTTGACGCTTGTGGGAGGCCCTCCTAGCCTCCCGGCCCCGGGGCAGTGGCCCCGGCTTCACCGCCAACCTCATCAGACCAACCTCATCAGATCGTGGAGACCTACAGCATTGCCATTCTTCCGGGCGACGGCACCGGGCCGGAAGTCACCGCGGAAGCGGTGAAAGTTCTTGACGCCGCGGCCTCGAAATTCGGCTTCAAGCTGGACAAGACCGAATACGATTTCGGTGGCGAGCGATACAAGCGCACCGGGGAAACGCTTCCCGCGAGCGGCCTCGATGATCTCCGCCGGCACCGCGCGATCCTGCTGGGCGCCATCGGGCATCCGGACGTGAAACCCGGCATTCTCGAAAAGGGGATCCTCCTCGAGTTGCGCTTCGCCTTCGACCAGTATATCAACCTTCGCCCCGTGAGGCTCTACCCCGGAGTGGAAACGCCCCTGAAGGACAAGGGCCCCGACGAGGTGGACTACGTGGTGGTGCGCGAGAACACCGGCGGCCTCTACACCGGCACCGGCGGCATCTCGATGAAGGACACCCCGCACGAAGTGGCCGTTCAGAGCATGGTCTACAGCCGGCATCAGGTGGAACGCTGCCTGCGCTGGGCGTTCGAATACGCTCGCAAGCATGGCAAGAAAGCGCGGGGGAAGGGCGATGCCAACACCCTCGGCCTTGTCGGCAAGACCAACGTCCTCACGTATGTTTACGACCTCTGGGAGCGGGCGTTCCATGAGATCGGCGGAACGGATTATCCCGATATCGTGCGCGAATACTACCATGTCGACGCCACCTGCATGTGGATGGTCAAGAGCCCGGAGTGGTTCGATGTCCTTGTCACCGGCAACATGTTCGGCGACATCATCACCGACCTCGGCGCCATCACGCAGGGCGGAATGGGCATCGCGGCGGGCGGCAACATCAATCCCGAGGGCGTCAGCATGTTCGAGCCCATCGGCGGCTCCGCCCCGAAATACACCGGCAAGAACATCATCAATCCGCTCGCCGCGATTTGCGCCGGGGGCATGATGCTCGAAAACCTTGGCGAACAAGGCGCCGCCGATGCTGTCGACAACGCCATCCGCCATGTGACGGGGACGAAACTCAAGGGCCTTTCGGCCGGCAAGATGGGCTTCAGCACCACCGAAGTCGGCGACCTTGTGGCGTCGCTGGTCGCGGATTCGTAGCGCTCCGGAACCGGAGGGCATGCTTCACAACCGGGGCGGCGCCGGGCGGCCGCGGCAGTCATGGTCCCTGCTTGTAAGACCGTCGTTGCCGTTGTATCAATCCGCCGAGAGGACGACGATATGAGCACCACCACCGAAGAACATCTCGGCGCCGCCGCCAACGAACTGCTCGAGCACGAATGCCGCACCATATCGAGGGAGCGCCTGTACCTGCCCGGCCCCGACTTCATCGACCGCGTCTACGCCGTGACCGACCGCCCCCCGAGGGTTCTGGGCAGCCTTGCCGCCATGTTCGGCCATGGAAGGCTGGCCGGCACCGGCTACCTCTCGATTCTGCCGGTCGACCAGGGGATTGAGCATTCCGCGGGCGCCAGCTTCGCCCCGAATCCCGAATACTTCGACCCCGAGAACATCGTGAAGTTGGCCGTCGAGGGCGGCTGCAACGCGGTGGCCTCGACCCTCGGCGTTCTCGGCGCGGTGGCGCGACGCTACGCCCACCGCATCCCGTTCATCGTGAAACTCAACCATAACGAATTGTTGAGTTATCCTAACAGCTACGATCAGGTCTACTTCGGACAAGTTGAGCAGGCGTGGGAACTCGGGGCTGTGGCGGTCGGGGCCACCATCTACTTCGGCTCGAGGGAATCGCGCCGCCAGATCGAGGAAACCACGCGCGCCTTTCGGCGGGCTCACGAGCTGGGCATGGCCGCCATCCTCTGGTGCTACCTGCGAAACCCGGCCTTCAAGAACGACGAAGACTATCATTCGAGCGCCGACCTCACCGGGCAGGCCAACCACATGGGGGTCACCATCGAGGCCGACATCATCAAGCAGAAGCTGCCCGCCACCAACGGCGGATACCGCGCCCTCGAGGGATTCGGCAAGACCCATGACCTTGTCTACGAGGAACTGACCTCCGACCACCCGATCGACCTCACCCGCTACCAGGTCGCCTGTTGTTACATGGGCCGAGCCGGACTCATCAACTCCGGCGGGGCATCCGGCGCGGACGACTTTGCGGAGGCGGTGCGCACCGCCGTCATCAACAAGCGGGCCGGCGGCACGGGACTGATCTCCGGCCGGAAGGCGTTCCAGCGCCCGATGGACGAAGGCGTGAAGCTCCTTCACGCCATCCAGGACGTCTACCTTGATCCCGAAATCACCGTGGCCTGAGCGCCGCGCCGGAGGGACGGCGCCCACGGCGGCGTGTGAAACGCCCAAGACAATATCATATCCATTACGCTCATGACTGCGCAAGCCTTGTTGAAGAATTTGGAAGGTTACGTTGGAGCTGATGCGGCGCCGTATGTGTATGCCCTCGGGGTGGCGGTGCTGGCATATCTTGTTCTCGGGTTGGCGAGCTGGGTGGTGCGGAAGCGCCTTGCACGGCTGGCGGAGAGTCGCGAGACGTATGCCTTCGGGATGGCGGCGGGGGCGGCGGCTGCGACCAGGCAGTCCCTGCTGTTTCTGCTGGCGCTTTACCTCGGGGCGGCGGTTCTCGAGGTCCCGCCGAAGGCGCGGGAATGGTTGCAGGCGCTGCTGATTCTGATCCTTGTGATCCAGATGTGTTTCTGGGCCGGCGGGGCGCTGCGGTTTTTCTCGGAGAAGTATACCGGGGACAATCTTACGGACCAGGCCGCCCGGGTCACGACAATGCGCGCCCTCCTCTTCGTGGTCCGGGTGGTGATGTACTCGATCGCGCTGGTGATCGTGCTCGACAACATTCCGGGCGTCGAGGTGACGACCTTGATCGCGGGTCTTGGCATTGGCGGCATTGCGGTGGCGCTGGCTCTCCAGAACCTCCTGTCGGACGTCTTTGCCTCGCTCTCGATCTCCCTCGACAAGCCCTTCGTGCTTGGGGACTTCATCATGGTCGGCGACATGCTAGGCATCGTCGAAAACATCGGCCTCAAGACGACCCGGGTTCGCAGCCTCTCCGGGGAGCAATTGATCTTCGCAAACAATGACCTCTTGAACAGCCGCATCCCAAACTACAAGCGCAGCACCGAACGCCGGGAGCCCTTCGTCATCGGCATCACATACGATACGCCCCGGGACCGCGTCGAGGCCATCCCCGGCGCCGTCAGGGAGATCATCGAAAATGCGGAGAATGCCCGCTTCGACCGCGCGCACTTCAAGGCCTACGGAGCATACTCGCTCGACTTCGAGATCGTCTACTACGTCCTCACGCCGGACTACGCCACCTATATGGACGTCCAGCAGCACATTAATCTCGAGATCCACCGCTACTTCGAGCAGCAGGGGATCGAGTTCGCCTACCCCACCCAGACTCTTTTCCTGCACCGGCACGAAGCGGGCGGGGGCAATCCATCCGGAAGCGACGGCTGACAAGTCCGCCGGGGGGCCGGTTTTGGGAGGCCAAACCCGGGCTCGCCCTCCCCGGCGGTGTTCGTCACGACGGGGGGGCGGAGAGGACGGCGGAGCCGGCCGCCGCGGAGGCCCGCGCCATTCCGGGGAAGCGGAGGTTTCAGCCGCCGTAGGTCCAGGGCATGTCGGAACACATGAGCTGGGGGCCGGCTTCGCGCCGGACGGCGTTGACCACCTCGCCAATGACAACGGCGTGGTCTCCCGGCTCGGTGATTGACTGGACCCGGCATTCGAGATGGGCGAGGGCGTCGCGCAGCACCGGAGCTCCGGTCGCGCCGCCCGGTTCGGCGGTGTCCTCGAACTTGTCGCCGACGCGGTCGGAAGGTTTGACGAAGCGCCGGGCCAGGTCCTTCTGGTCCGGGCTGATGATGTTGACCGAGAAAGCCTGTCCCTCGCGGATCAATTCGAAACTCCGCGAATCCCGGCGCACAGCCATCATCAACAACGGCGGTTCGAAGGAACACTGGGTCAGCCAACTGACCAGCAGGGCATTGGTATCGTCCTCGTCCCGGCCCTTCACCCCGACGATATAGATACCGTAGCGGAACTCTCGCAGAATTTCGTGCATCGTGTTCATGATTCGAGCTGGCGGGGAGTGAATGCAGGAGGTCAAATGACATGCTGCGGGTGGAACGTGGCGGCTCCCGTTCGCGGCGTCAACCCCGCAGTTTCGGAAACGCAGGACATTGCCGGGCGTCGACGCTGGAATTCTGGAACCGGCCGGGCCTTGGCGGGCTGCCGCCAAATGCGACCACGGGTGAGCGCTGGTAATCGCCGCTTCGCCTGCAGTCCTCGTCCCGATCTTCATCCCGCCATTGACATGTTTCACCCCAAGCCGGGCCGGGTTCGTCCCGGCCGCCTCGTCAGGCAGGCGGTCAGGGCGATAGGTTCCGGTCATGACAATGATCGACGAAAGATTGGCGTCCCTTGTGAAGGCCGGAGGCCGGGCGGACGCGAGGCCGGAATGGAATGTCCGGCCGCTTGGCGCCCTTCGGATCGGCGGTGAGGGCTTCGCCTTCCACGAGACCACCGGGGCGATGTTCACCTTGAGCGCCACGGCCGCGGAATTGGTGGGACTCCTCCGGAGCGGAGCGAACCGTGAACAGTTGATTGATGCGCTTTGCCGCCGTTGCCGGATCGCTCGATCCGTCGCCGCGCGCGACACCGGCCGGTTCCTCGCCATGCTTCGCCGGGAGGGACTGCTCGCGGACCACGCGGACCAGAAACCGGACTCGCAAGATCGAACCTTGACTGCGTCATGCCCCTGACCGTCGCCATCACCGGTTTGCACCGCGGGGAAAATCCTCAGCCGGGGTGCGGAATCATCCGCGCCTTGCGGCGGGCTCGCAAAGACCTGCGCATCGCGGGGCTCGTGTACGGTCCCTACGAGAGCGGCGCCTACGATTCATCGCTGGTCGACAGCGTTTACACGATCCCATACGTGGCGGCCGGAACGGACGTATTTTTTCAGCGGCTCGACGAGATCGGCGAGGCAGAGGGGATTGATATCTTTTTCCCGACGCTGGATGCCGAGATCGAGCCGCTCGTGGCATCGGCGGATGGCTGGGCCGGGCGGAGCGTTGTGCCGGTCCTGCCGGACGAACGGGCCTTCAAGGCCCGCGCGAAGGCGAACCTTTCCGGTCTGTGCAAACGCGCCGGTTGTCCTTGCCCGGTCACGCGCGTCATCGAAGACCTCTCGCAACTCGGGCGGGAAACCGGGCGGCTGGAGCGGCCGGTTTATGTGAAGGGCCGCCACTACGGAGCGCGGCTTGTTGGAGACCCGGCCTCCTTGTTCCGCGAGGCGTGTCGGACCGCGGCGGACTGGGGGTGGCCGATTCTGCTGCAGGAGCGGATTACGGGGGAGGAGATCAATGTGGCCGGCGTTGGGGACGGCAAGGGGAACTGCTCCGAACTGGTGAGTCTGCGCAAGTGTCTCGTCTCGGCCGACGGCAAGGGCTATGGCGGCGTGACGATCGTGAATCGTGAGCTTGATGGCCTCTCGCGTTCGTTGATCGAGGACCTCCGCTGGCGCGGACCTTTCGAACTGGAATTCGTGCGTGCTCCGTCCGGGGAGCTCTTCCTGATCGAGATGAATCCCCGTTTTCCCGCCTGGATCGAACTCGCGGCGGCCTTGGGTTGCAATCTGCCGGCCGCGGCGTTGGCCCTATTTCTCGGGGAAGCGTTTCCCGATCTGAGGACCTGCCCGGCGGGGAAGTTCTTCATCCGGCACAGCGTCGATCTTTGCGGCGAGGTGGGCGACCTCGGAGAGCTGAGCACCACGGGGAAGCTTTCGTGGGGTCCGCCGGACCGCCTGGGCACGGCAGGGTGTCATCAGAATCTCACCAACGCGGAAACGTCATGATCAACTACGTTGCTCCCATCATCGTCCGGCACGGTCCGGGAGGGGTCAATCCCCACGCCAACGGCGCCCGGAGGGTTGTCGATGCGATTGACGGCGTGCCGGTCACTGCGCTTCTGGAACGTCACGGGTCACCTGTCTTCGTGTTTTCCGAGGGCCGTCTGCGGGCGGCGTGCCGGCGGGTGCGGGCCGCGTTCGCCGCGCATTACGACGACGTCCAGCTTGCCTGGTCGTACAAGACCAACTACCTCCGGGCGATTTGCCGGGTGTTTCACCAGGAGGGGTCGTGGGCCGAGGTGGTGTCGGACTTCGAGTACGAGAAAGCCCGCAACCTCGGCATCCCGGGCGCCCGCATCGTCTTCAATGGCCCCAACAAATCGATTGCGGCGCTCGAACGGGCGGTGGACGAGGAAGCGCTGATCCAGGTCGATCACTTCGAGGAACTGGCCGCTCTCGAGGCGATTGCGAAGCAGCACAGCGGGCCGGTGCGCGTCGCCTTGCGCATCTCGCTGGATGCGGGCATCCGGCCGGTGTGGTCGAAGTTCGGGTTTTGCCTCGAGAATGGCGAGGCGATGCGCGCCGTTCGCACGATCGCCGGTTCGCGGGGCGGGCTGCAGCTCATCGGTCTGCATTGCCATATCGGCACCTGTATTCTTGCGCCGGAAGCTTACGCCAACGCCGTGCGGCGACTGGCTGGCCTGGCCTTCGAAGCCGGGGCCGCGGGGTTCGACATCGAGTATTTCAATCTGGGCGGAGGGTTGCCATCCGGCAGCACGTTGCATGGCGCGGTTTTCCCGGCCCGGCAGACCAACCCCGGGCTTGACGTTTATGCGAGGGCGATAGGAGAGACGATGAGCCGGGAGACCCGGCGACTGCGCCGGAAGCCCCGGCTGTTCCTGGAAACCGGCCGGGCGCTGGTGGACGACGCCGGGTATCTGCTGACGACCGTTGTCGCAAACAAGACGTTCCCGGGCGGGAACGCTCCCGCACCTTCCGCCTGGGACCCGAAGGGCCTCGTCGCGCCGCCATCGGGCACGCCGGTGAACGGCGTGATCGTCGATGCGGGCGTCCACCTGCTGTATACCGGGGCGTGGTACCGGTTCGACGTGCTTCCGGGCCGGGAAATCGCCGGCCCTGATATTCCCACCAAGCTTTGCGGATGCCTCTGCATGAACATCGACGTCATCCGCGAGGAAGTCCCGCTGCCACCCGTGCGTCCCGGCGATCCGTTGGTGATCCATCCGGTGGGCGCCTACAACGTGTCGCAGTCGATGCAGTTCATCGCATACCGGCCACGCGTTGTCCTGATTGACGAGCAGGGCGGAGACCATGTGATCCGCGAAAAGGAGAGCCTCGACTACATCGAGGAAATGGAACGCCTGCCCGCATACCTGCGTTGTGCCGGCGTTGGAGATGCACGGGGCGCCGGGAGAAGCTCAACCGGGAACGATCATGAGTGACGCCCGTCAGTTCGTTCGAAGCGGGGTCCCCGCCTTCGCGGATGGTTTTGCCCATTCCGCCGGGTCGGTGCTGTTCATCTTCGGGAGGGTTCCTTCCCTCCTTGCGTGGGCGGCGGCATTTGTCGAGCCGCGGTTCGGGCTGTGCGGGTTGGCCGCGGCAGCCGGCGGTTGGCTGCTCGGCCGGGCCACCGGCTTCTCGGGGGAACGGTTGCGGAGCGGCATCCTTTTGTTGAACTGTTTTCTGGCGGGTCTTGCCACGGCATGGTTTTCGAGCGCACGTGCGGGGGATCCGCCGCTTCCTGCAGCGTTGATTGTGGCGGCGGCCATGGGTGGGGTGACGCTCTGGATCGGAGCGGCCCTTGAGCGCCTGCTTTCGGCCACCCTTGGACTGCCGGTGTTGAGCAGCCCGTTTGTCGTTTCGGGCATGGGCATGTGGGCGTTGGCCGCGGCGGGTGGCCGGCCGCAGGGAATTGCGGACGCGATGGCGGGCCCGGCGCAGTGGCAACAGCTTGCGTTCCTGCCGGTGGAGATCGTGGAAGCCTTGAGTTGCCTCGGCGCCGTATTCTTTCTGCCCTTTGCGTTGGCGGGTCTGCTGCTGTTTTCGGCGCTTGTCATGTGGTCTCGCTATGCGGGGGTCATGGCTGTGGCGGGTTACCTCGGGGCCCTGGCGGCCGGGGCCGGGCTGGCTGCGGTGTCGCCGGATTGGAGCGAGGCGCCGTTGCTGCGCTACAACGCGATCCTGTGCGGGATCGCGCTTGGCAGCTTCTATCTGGTTCCCGGGCGGGCCTCGCTCTGCTTCGCCTTCGTCGCGGGCATGCTTGCGCAATGGGTGGCGGCGGTCTGGGCGGATCTCGCCGCGGCGGGCCCGCACGGTTTTCCCGTGCCATTTCTGATCACGACCTGGGCGCTGGTGCTGATGGTGCGTTCGCGGGACGAACGTCACGGCCTGCGCCTTGCCACCGTTGCGCCCGGTGCATCCCCGGAGAGCGTCCGTCGTGTGCAGGACGAGTCCGATCTCCGCTTCGGCTACCTTGGAAAGGCGGTCCTGCAGCTTCCGTTCAGCGGGCCGCGCGTCATCACGCAAAGCTTCGACGGCCGATACACCCACCGCGGCCCATGGAAACACGCCCTCGATTTCGAAGTCCTTGACGAAAACGGGAACTTTGCCGGCGTCTCATCACCCGGTCTGGATGATTGTCATACCTGGAACAGCCCCGTGCTCGCGCCGGCCTCCGGGGTGGTGCAGAGGGTCGTGGCACACATCCGCGACAACCCGCCGGGCCACAACAACTTCGATGAGAACTGGGGGAATCGCGTGCTGATTCGGACCGACGGCGGCGGATATGTCTTGCTGGCGCATTTCAGGAGGGACGGGATTGAGGTGGCGCCGGGCCAGCGGGTCGATGCCGGGCAACTGCTGGGATACTGCGGGAATTCCGGCCGCTCGACGCGCCCCCATCTTCACATGCATTATCAACTGACCTCGGAAGATGGCGCTCCCACCGCGCCGTTCCTGCTCCACTCCCACGTCCGGACCCGGAACGGGGCCCGCGCTCGGAGTTGGGAGCGTCCCGGCATTCCGCCGGCCGGTTCCCGTATCGAACCCTGTGCGGCCGGGACGCGCCTGCAAGCCTTCATCGGCGCATGGCGGGAGGGTGACATGATCTTCGAGGACGCGCTCGAAGGACGACGTGAGGTGATTCAGTTCCGCTATGATGAGAAGGGCGGTTTTCTCTGGCGGAAGTCCGGAGGGGGGGGCAGCCTGCGCGGCGTCCTCAAGGAGGGGAACCTCGTGCTCCATGACTACCGCGGACCGGCCGGCGGGGTGCTTGCCGGTTTGAGCATCGGGCTCGCCCGCCTGCCCATGCTCGACAATCCCGATATCGAGTGGCGCGAGCCGTTGTTGACCGATTCCTACCGGAACGTCCGGCGCAGGATCTGTTCCCTGCTTGCCGTTCTTCGCCCCGGTGCTGGTCATTTCCCGGAATTCCGCTACCGTATCCTTGCGATGCCCGAGTCACCCGCGGCGGGGACTCTGCTGATCGAAGCGACCATGGCGGGGGAGAATCAATTCGGTCTGCCGGAAACGATCCGGGTTTCTCTCGAGCCGTTTCTCGGGCCGCGCCGCCTCGATCTCGTTTACGCCAAGGGCCCGGAGAGGATCCGCACCTGGCGCCAGGTGGGCTTTTCGCTGCCGGGCGAAGCGCAGCCCGCGACCCCGGGCGGCGGGACTCCGGCCCTCGTCCGGGCGTTCTCGCATCTTGCGCCGTATCGGAATCCCGGGATCTTTGGTCTCTGAGTGAGCCTGAAACGAGGATCGGATGTTCTTCAGGAAGTCAGCGCTTCGAACCTGCGCCAATTACCTTGCAAGCTGGGTGGTCGTCATTTTGTTGGTGACGGTTTCCTTTCGGCTCGCCACGGGCCGGGCGTGGGCGAGGCCCTCCGTTTCGCCCCGGGCGAGCCGTGCCTTGTAGTCCACCGCCGGGATCATCGCCTCATAGGCCGCGATCCCCGCCTCGCGGTCCATCGCGCACGGGTAGG
>CAYPUM010000038.1:0-15593 GCA_964413545.1 uncultured Roseibacillus sp.
CAACGCCGGCTGTCTGCTCCAGATCCAAGCCGAGGCCCGCCGCAACGGCCATCCCGAACAACGCATTCCGAACACCACCAACCTGCGCTTCGAAGGGGTGCCCGCGTCGCTCGCCCTGGTCGTGCTCGACGAGTTCGGCGTCTGCTGCAGCTCCGGCTCCGCGTGCAAGGCTCGCAGCGGCCAGCCCTCTCACGTGCTATTGGCGATGGGACTCGAGGAAAAGCAGGCGCGCGAGAGCTTTCGCTTCTCGCTTTCCGTCGACACCACCGACGCCGAGCTCGACCGCGCCGCGCGCCACATCGCGGAGACCGTCGAGCGTGTGCGCGCCGCCACCACTGCTGTGACATGATGGATGTTCCCTCGAACTGGCTGTCCGACATCACTCATGACGGGGGTGAGCTTGCCTGCGGGCAACTGCTGCTCGACCTGCACCTGCGATTCAAGGAACTGCCGCCCGGCACCCGGGTGGCGGTGCGCTCGATCGATCCCGGCGCCCCGGTGGAGATTCCCGCCTGGTGCAGGCTGATGGGCCACAAATTGCTTGACGAGGCCCACCCATACTATCGAATCCTCCGGGGTTCCGGCTGAATCCGCCTCCCCCGGCCCCGAACCTTCTTTGCTTATGTCCGATACCTTCTGCGTCGCCATCAATTCCTGCAAACAAGATCCCGACAAGGCCACGGTCGGCTTCGTGGTTGCCACCGCGGCACTCGGCAGCGGCAAGGACACCCTCGTGTTCCTGAGCACTGACGGTGTCTGGGCCGCCCACAGACAGGCCGCCGGTGAGATCGACGAAGGGGAGCCGTTCAAGCCGCTGGCCGAACTGGTCACCAACTTCCTGGCCGCCGGAGGCAAAATTGGCGTCTGCGCCCCTTGCTGCAAGAAGCGCGGCATCGAACAGGACGACCTTTTCGAGGGCGCCCAGATTGCCGGAGGCGCCTTCCTGGTGGAGTGGATGTCGAACGGCGCGCCGACCATCACCTACTAATCGGCCCGCGATGTCTGCCTTCGATCGGCCCGAAGCCGACCGCGTCTTCGACGGTGGTGACATGGACTGTGGTTCCGGGCTGATCCTGTTGCTGCGTCAGAACCTGCTGGACACACCCGAGGGCGGGGTTCTCGAGATGCGCAGCTCCGAGCGCACGGTCGCCGACGAGCTCCCGCCGTGGTGCCGGATGGTCGGTCATGAGTACCTCGGGACGGTCGAGGAAAGCCCCGGACACTGGCGCCACTTCCTGCGCCGTCTCGCCGACGAGTCCGCGCAACTCGAGGAAGACAAACAGAAGGCCCGCAACTACGAATGGCGCGTGCGGGTGCGCTCCACGGGCAACCGCGCCGCCACCGCCTACGCGCGGAATTTCTCCCTCACCATCGGCCAGCCCGCGAGCTTTGACGAGAGCGATGATCACCCGTCCGCGCTCGAGCATGTCCTTGCGGCCCTTGCCGCCGAGCTCGTCAACGGCTTCGCCACCCACTGCCGCCAGGCCGGCCTTGAGATCGACGACCTCGAGTGCACTGCCAAGGGCCGCCTGCATGACGTGCTCGCCCAGGTCGGCCTCAGCGACGGCGACCCTTCGCTATCGCGCATCGACCTCTCGCTCTTCGCCACCTCCCCTGCAAAGGGCGCCGCGCTGCGCAGTGCCTGGGAAACAGTGCGCAAACGTTCTCCTCTCCTTCAAACGCTCGCCAAGTCGTGCGATATGCACGACCGCTTCGTCGTCATGTGAGCCGAATCTCTGGTCAAACTTCCGCGACAACAAGTGATGAACTCCATGCTTCCCCGCTTCCCGGTCACCCAGGTTGGCAGTTGGCCGCGCTCCGAGGGCATGCTCGACGCGCTGCGGGCCCGCCGGCTCGGCCGGATGAACTGCGGCGAGTTCGATGCCGTGGTCGACCGCGAAACCGCCCGCTGCGTCGCCGCCCAGGAACGCGCCGGAGTGGACGTCGTCGTCTCCGGCGAACTGGGGCGCGACAATTTCTACTCGTTCATCACCGACAAGGTCGCGGGCACCCGGCTGATGTCCCTCGCCGAGATGCTCGACACGGTGGAGAACAAGGCGGCCTTCGAGGAGATGCTCGAAACCCTCGACGTCCCGGCCTCCGCGATCCGCAACCCGACCTGCACCGGCAAGCTGGCGCGCCGCGAACCGCTCGCCGTGGACGAACTGCAGCGCGTCCGCCGGCTCACCGGCAAACCCGTCAAGATCACCCTGCCCGGCCCCTACCTGCTCACCCGCGCCATGTGGGTCACCGACTTCAGCCAGGGCGAGGCCTACCATGACAAGCCCGACATGGCGGCGGACGTGGTGAAGATCCTCCGTGAGGAGCTGGGGGACCTCGCAGCGCAGGGCGCGGACTTCGTCCAGTTCGACGAACCGGTCCTCACCGAGATCGTCCATTCCGGCGAGACGAAGCGAAGAACCTTCATGTGAGCGACCCTTGCAACCCGCCGTGATGCGGGTTCGGAACTCGCATACGCCGCCGGGTTGCTCAACTCGGTGATCGAGGGATTCGACGGCTCGATGCGCCTCGGACTGCACGTCTGCCGCGGCAACTGGAGCACCCGCGAAGACGTTCTGATCAGCGGTGACTATCGGCCGCTCGCCCCGTGCTTCTCGTCGATGAACGTTCGCCAGTTCGTCCTCGAATACTGCACCCCGCGGGCCGGGGAACTCGAAGCCATCGGCCCGGTGCTCGGCGCAGACCGTGAACTCGGCCTCGGCGTGGTCAACCCGCGCACCACCACCGCCGAGGAGCCCGCAACAATCGTCGCCCGGGCTGAGGAGGCCCTCGAATGGTGGCCGGCGGAGCGCATCTTCCTCAACCCTGACTGCGGCTTCGCCTGCTTCGCGAACCGCGGAGTGAACGTCGAGGCCGTCGCCGAAGCCAAGCTGGCCTCGATGACCTCCGCCGCCCGCACCCTCCGCGAACGGCACGGGTAGGACCGCCTGAAGAGTGAGGTCTGACCTGAGACCTGTTGCCAACTCCATGTCTCGTCCCGGCGTCTTCACTGTCCTTTCACCGGATGAACCCTACCGCATCTTCTTCCCCCTCGGAATCCTCGCCGGGGTTCTTGGAGTGCTGATGTGGCCGATGTGGTTCGCCGGGTGGCTCCCGTCCTACCCTGGTTCTCCGGGCGATGCGCACGCGCGGATCATGATCGAGGGGATGTTCGGCGCTTTCGTCGTCGGCTTCCTTGGCACCGCCTTCCCGCGCCTCGCAGACAGCCCGCGGCTGCGGCGCGGCGAGGGGCTCGTTCTGCTCGCCCTGTGGCTGGCGACGACCTTCTCCCATGGTGTGGGGCGGGTGAATGCCGGTGACGCGGCTTTCTCCGCCTTGATGGCGGCTTCGCTCGCGGTCTTCCTTGGACGGTGGATCTTTGCGCACCGCGACACCCCGCCGCCCGGTGTGACCCTCGCCGTCGCGGCCATGGCGATAGCGGGAACAGCCGCCGCCCTGCTCTCCCGGTCCGGTGGATGGTGGATGGGCGCGCAGGGCGCCCATTTTGCCCGGCTTTGCCTCTACCAGGGCTTCACGATTCTACCGCTCCTTGGCATCGGGCCCTACCTGCTCCCGCGCTTCTTCGGCCGGCCCAGCAGCCACGATTTTGACGATTCGCCTCGCCCTCCCGCCGGATGGTGGCCACGGCTGGCCGCCTCGCTGGCGTGCGGCGGCGCGATCGTCGCCACCTTCGCAATCGAAGCCGGCGGCCATCTGATCCTCGGGCCGGCGGCACGGGCCGTGGTGGTCACGTTCTGCCTGGCACGCCATACCCCGGTATTTCGGCGAGCCCGACAACCCAACACCCCGGCCACGGCGGTCCGCTGGGCGGCGGTCTCGATCATCCTTGGTTTCGCTTCCGCGGCGGCGTGGCCCGCACTCCGGGCCGGAGCGCTTCACCTCTACTTCGTCTCCGGCATCGGGCTCATCACCTTCGCGGTGGCAACCCGTGTCGTCCTTGGTCATGCCGGCCGCCACGACCTGCTCTCCGGCAGGATCGTCTCAGTTCGTTGGATCATCGGACTCGCCGTTCTTGCTTCCACCACCCGCATGTCCGCCGACTTCCTCCCGCACATCCGCACGTCCCACCTTGTCTACGCCGCCTTGGCCTGGTTGATCGTCAGTATCTTGTGGCTCGCCGCGATCGGCCGCTTCCTTGCGCAAACCGACGATTGACCGCGTCGACGCAGGAAGTGAATCACGCCATTCGGCGCAAGCCCTCTTCTCACCTCGATGATTGCCGCAGCAATCCCACCGGGCAGGAGGATGTCGAACCCTGCGTCGGGAACAACACGAGTCGACCCCCCTCCTGCGCGAAAGAAGATCCTATGACGCATTCTACGGCCACGCCACCCACACCCGCAAGACGAGCCGGGATCTGCGCCGTGGCGTAGCCGATGGATGTCTCATCAGAACGGGAGAAATGGCGCTCACCCGCTATCGCATTGCGGAGCAGGCGGTCAAGTCTTGCTATTGTTCGATATGTCGTAGACGTTGAGTTCGTTGGCGTAGCGAATGTACAGCCTGCCCTGAAGCACGACAGGATGGGCCAGGTAGAGCTGACCCTTCCTTCTCGGCAGTTGGAGTTTGCTGATGATGTCATATCCGCCCGGCCTGGTCTTCATGAGCATCAGCAGCCCCCTGTCGCTGACTCCATACAAATGCCCGTCCGCCCATGTGAGTGACATCTTGCGCAGGTTTTCGCTTTTCACCACCTTGCCGGTCGGGAACTCGGCACAGAAGAAGATCTTTCCTCCCGACCGGCACGAACTGCCGTAAAGGTGTCCGTCGACCAGCAGGACATCGCCGTGGCAGTTGTCGAGCAGCCCCTTCTCGGTGGCCCATATGTCCTTAAAAAAACCGTGGAGGTGGGGCCAGTCAGCCCGCGACCCGCAGGCCGACGCCAGCAACATGAGGGCAAGAACTGATCTCATCACGTCTCCTGCTTCGGACCCATACCCGCGTGGCGGCCGGAACTCAAGCTTCCAGTGGCGGGAACTGGTCTTCCGATGTGTCAACACCCTGCGAGGCATGACCGCCGCCGGATCGGGCCTTGCCGGCCGGGGTTGGATCGCGGTATGACGAAGCCTTCTTATGATCCCGCAAACGGCAGGGAAAGATGGTGGGCCGGCGGATTCTCGAAGGAGACGATTGAAAAGACCCTTGCCACTCCCGCCATCGCGGACAACACGATCCATATCCGGACCGATCGGCATTTGTATGCCATCGGGAAGAGAAAGTGAGCCTCGTCGTTTGTCAGGTCAGATTTCCCGGGGCCTTTCAACACCGGGATAACGTTGCCCGGACCAGCCATCGCACGCAGTCGAGCGAGAGCGAGTTTCCGGCCAACTGCCAGCGTCGGCGCAGGCTCACGGTCCCGGGGAACCGATAGCCGGACGGGAAGCCGAGCAGGCTCAGGATTTCCCCCGGCGAGAAGGCCCGCAAACCGCCCCCGGCGAGGCGCAGGAACGACCCGCCCGCCTTCAAGCCCCGGCCGTATCCGCTGGTGAAGCAGATCGCCACGGCCGCCGGGTCGGCGGGATCGACGACGTTGAGCACCGGTGCGTAACGCTCCGCCCGTTCGTCGGGCACCCGCAGCGCGGGGTCGTCGTCCGCCGCCCGGTCGAGGAACCCGGCCAGCGGGCGCGGCGAGGCCCGCGGAGGCTCCGGCAGGGTCGCCGGCCCGTCGCGCCCGGCCGCCAGAAAGATCCGCGGCCGCTTCATCGGAATACCGAAGCGGGTCGGGCAGAGTTCGAGCTCCCGCACCGCGTAACCTGCTGCTTCCCACCCCTCCAGCAGCCGTCGGTGGACCACGGAACCGCGGAAGCCGGTCACATTCTCCAACAGGATCCACTGCGGGCGGTGCGGCGTGCCCTGCCGGCCGATCTCGTCCACGAGGCGCAGCAAGGCGCTGGCCCGCGGGTCGGCCGCATCCGCCCGCCGGCCGCGCCGGGTGAAGGGCGTGCACGGCGGACTCATCCACCACAGCCCGGCCGCCGGCAAGGCGGCCAGATCGAGACTGTCCAAGGTCCGGCAATCCGGGGCGAAGCCGTGGTTCAACCGATAAGTCGCGCCGGCATCGGCCGCCTGGTCGACCGCGGCAACCACCTCGACTCCGGACTCCCGGGCCACCACGCCGAAGCCGCCGATCCCGCTGAACAGTTCAAGGGCCTGCCATCTGTGGTGTTGGCGTTGGCGGCGATTCGTTTTCGGGACCTTGTCGAGCCCGGAGTGACCGGACCGGTTGTTTGCTTGCGGGCAGGCGAGGGGTGGAGATAATGCGCGCGTGCGTTGGAGGGTTATCATTTTGATGGCGGGGATGATGGTTGGAACGAACGGGGCGCCGGAGCTGGCGGCCAAGGTTTGGCGGGACGGCGGGGGCGGGGTGGTTCGGTATCGCTGGCACGAGCCGCCGAGGCGGGACGAGGGGGCGCGTTTCCCGCTGGTGGTATTCCTGCATGGGGCCGGCGAGCGGGGGGACGACAACCGGGCGCAGTTGAAACACGGGGTGGCGGATATCGTGAAATGGTCGAAGGAGAACAAGCAGCCATGCTTCCTGATGGCGCCGCAGTGCCCGGCGAAGGAGGGGTGGGCAGCGGTGGACCGGAAGACGATGGACCTCGCGGCGGGGGCGAAACCGGGAGCGACCCTCGCGCGGGTGTGGAGACTGGTTGGCGAGTTGACGAGGGAGCATCCGGTGGACCAGGCGCGGGTCTACCTCACCGGCTTGTCGATGGGCGGTTACGGGACATGGTCGTTGCTGGCGGCGGCGCCGGAGGGGATCGCCGCGGCGGCGCCAATCTGCGGCGGCGGGGACCCGGCGACGGCGGGGAGGTTTGCGAGGGTGCCGGTGTGGGCATTTCACGGGGCGCAGGACAAGGTGGTGCCGGTCGCGGCGAGCCGCCGGATGATCGAGGCGCTGAAGAAGGCGGGGGGATCGCCAAGATTCACCGAGTATCCCGGGATTGCTCACAATTCGTGGACGAGGACTTATCGCGACGGCGAGTTGCTTGGGTGGATGTTCGGGCAGAGACGGGCTCCGTCGCCTTGAAGCCCCCCTCTCGGGGACTTTCTGAGCAGCATCAGGGGGAGGTCCTCGGAAGGGAAAAGGCGGAGGGGGTGATTCGTTCGTATCCCGACGCGCAGGGGTCTCTGTGGGGCCGGAGGCGGAGACCGGGACGACTCTCTGTTGAGGGGTCTTGGTCATCAGGAGACCCTGCGTGGTTTCGAGCTCACTCCCGGTGGTCAGAACTGCCGGCGGCGTTCGAACGATTTCTGATCTCTTCGGCGCTGTTCACGACCTTCTGTTGGGCTTCGGCGGAGAGTCCGCTGTTGGGGAGCCACTGGCTGGCGTTCTCGCGATCGCGGACATAGTAGGCTTGTGCTGCGGAGACCATCGAGCGCTCGCGCACGGTGGGATTGCTGATGGTGCCGGCCCACTCGATGGCGGTCACGGGGTCGCGCCACCGCTGGCTATCGACGTAACCGGTGACGGCGGCGTCGCGGTTGGGCGAGGGTCGCATTTCGGAGAGATACTGACTGGCGGCGGCGGGGTCGGATTTGGCGTATTCGCCCGCGATGCGGCGCATGGCGCCGGCGCTGGCATCGCCGGGCGGCAGATTCTCGGCCGCCCAGTTCGCGGCCTCGGCGGGTCCGCCGGTTTCGAGCGCTTTCCCTGCCAGCATCGCGTAGAGTTCGCCGGCTCGCGACTCACCGGATTCGGCCAATTGGTTGACGAAGCTGGTGGCGAGGCCGAGGTCGGTCTCCGAGAGGCCATGGACCATGCCTTTCATGAGGTAATTGTGCAGGACCTCTTCCGGGATTTTCCGCTCGTTGAGGAGGCCGTCGAAGCGCGCATCGTTCTTCATGTCGAGGTTGTTGAACCAGTCGATGGCGGCGTTGGGTTCCTCAGTGGCCCATCCGGCGAGCAGCGGGCCCATGTCGGGTTCGAGGGTGTCGGCGCCCTTCATGACGCCCATCTCGCCGGCGATCTGCCCCCATGCCTGGTGGAAGTCGAGGAACTCCCGGCTGTGCGGAGGGAGGTGGGCGATCTGCTCGCGGATCAACTCCGCGTTTTCCGGGGTCATCCCTTCGAGGAGCTGTGCGAAGAGGAGGCGGCGCTTGACCGGGTCGAGTTCGTTCTTGAGCCGACGTCCGAGGGTTTCGATCGCGAACAAGGTGAGGGCCGGGCGGCCCGATGACGCTGTTGATCCAAGCCGGCTCGACACGACTCTGGCGCCCGGGCGTCCTTCGGCGGCGGGTCCGGCCACCCCGGCAGGGAGGGCGGCGCGTTTGCCTGTGGCGTTCGCGGAGGCGGAGGAAGGCTGGTGGGTCTTCGACGACACGGTATGAGGATGTCCGGCCGGGCCGGATTCCGGGGACTCGTCCGGGGACCTTGTGGCGGACTTGAGAACCCAACCGAGTCCGAAAGCCACGGAGGCGAAGGAGATCCATGCAGCGAGGGTGACGACGTTGCGGTTCATGGCTGGTGGTGGTGAGGGCCTCAGGGGCCGGGAGATGCCTACTTGTCTTGCCGTTGCAGGAAATGGTTCAGCTTTTGCCGGGCTTCACCGGAGAGTCCGCTGGCCGGCAACCATTGGCGAGCGCCTTCGGGGTCTTTCCGGAAGTAGGCATCACCCGCGGCGAGGAGCGAGGCCTGCCGCATCTCGGGGCTGCTGATGTCGTTGGCCCACGCGATGGCCGCCACGGGGTCCTCCCATCGATGGCGGCTCACCAGCCCCCCGATGGCGGAGTCCCGGTTCGGTGACGACGGCATGTCCAGAATGTAATTGGTGGCCGCCACCGGGTCTTTCCCCGCCCAGCGCTCGAAGGCGGCGTGGAGGGCCCGCGCCTGATAAGGGTTGTCGTCCAATCCCGACGCCCAACCGACCGCGGCCTCGGGATCCTTGCCTGCGTATTCGCCTGCAATGCGGTGTACGGCCCACGCGGCTCCGTCCCCCTCGGGCAGGGATTCCGCCCATTCGGCGGCTTCGGCGGGGCCGTCCGCCTGCAGGACCTTCGTCGCCAGCATGCCGAACATCCTGTTGGCGGCCTCGTCGCCGCTTGCGGTCAGACCGTGCACGAAGGCGGTGGCTTCGTCGATATCACTGTTGGCGAGGCCCTCCGCGATGGCGGACTTCACATGGTTCTTGCTCGCGTAGGATTCTTTGCTCGAATCTGCGAGGTCGTGGAACCAGTCGAGGGCCGCTTCGGGGTTCTCGCTGGCCCATCCGGCCACGGTCGCCCTCAGATCGGGCTCCTTTGTGTCGAGTCCATGTTCGACGGCCTCCATGCCGGCGATCTTTCCCCATGCGTAGTGGAAGTCATTCCACTCGGGGGTCCGCGGAGGAAAGACCGCGATCTGGGCGCGGATCTCGAGAGCGTTTTCGGCGGTGAGGCCGGCCAGCAGTCTGGCGAAGGTGGCCCGCCGCTTCATCGGGGACAGGTCCGCCTCGAGCTGCCGGCCGAGTTCTTCGATCGCTGCACTGGTCAGCGGCGGGAGTTCCGCCTCAAGGGCGTTCCGCACCGGCGCAGCGGCCGGGCCACCGGCGCGCGGACGACGGCCGGCCGGCCCGTCCCACCACGCTCCCCCGCGACGGGTTTGCAGGGGAACTCCGGATCGTGTCGCGAGCCCGGTGTCGTCCATCGCTTCCGACGGCGTGGAAGCAGGATTCAGCATCCATCCCAAAGCGAACGACACCGCACCGACCGTGCTCCATACGCCGATCGCCAAGATCTTCCTGTGCATGGCTACTGACATGAATTCCCATGGGAATCCTTGATGGTCAAGCGTGAAGTCCTGGTATGAGGGGGTGGGACAGGGCGCTTGGCTGGTGGGCGAGAGATGGAATTGTCGGAAGAGCCCATCTCGCCGCGGGGAGGCCGGAAGAGCCGCGCAGACCGGGTTGCGAAGCGGCCACGGCGCGGGCTTCGTATGTGTTAGGCGACCAGAAAGTCCAGTCCCCGGCGGACTTGTCGGTCCGTCTCGCTTCCGGCCCCATGCATCCGCTCCACGCTTGATTGCCATGCACGGCTGAAACCACCTCGGTCATTGCCACGCTGGGGGGTGGTGATATCATCATCGCGCGACGGCCTTGAAGATCCTCCTGACAGGTGATGACCTCCACGAACTACCAGGTTGCCCGCGCCCTGGTCGACTCGCTGGTCAATGAAACGGTGTGCCGCGAGAGCGAGATCCGCGAATTGATACCGTGCGATCTGCTCGGATACGAGGAGGCGGTCGAGCGCGCCTTTGCCCGGATCGCGCAGAATCGCGTGCCGTCGTCCTGGATCGATTCGTTGGCGTCGGGTTCGATTGATCCGGGGAAGTTCGACCTCGTGCGGGTGCCGGAGCACGGCGTGCTCCGCGACCAGCGCCGCGCCCCGCTGCGCGCCCCGCGGGAGACCGTGATCGAGCGGATCTGGTCGCTTGGCGGCGCCAACGGCTGGCCCGTCATGAACTGGGCGTGGCGCGTGCGCGGGCTGATCGACAAGCTCTTCGGCGGCATCGGCCTGCGGCGCGGGCGGCGGCATCCGACGCAGCTGCGCTCGGGCGACGCGCTCGACTTCTGGCGGGTGCTCCTCGCCGATCGCGACAAGGGCCGCCTGATTCTGCATGCCGAGATGAGGGTGCCCGGCGACGCGTGGCTCGAGTTTGCGCTCGAGCCGGACGGCTGCGGCGGCGAGCGCCTGCTACAGACCGCCACCCTGCGCCCTCAGGGGTTGTTCGGGCGGCTCTATTGGTTCGCGGTCACACCCTTCCACTGGCTGTTGTTCCCGCGGATGGTGCGCAAGCTGGCGGCGCCTGACCACGCGGGGCGTCCAACTGCCGGCCGGGAGACGGTCTGAGAGAGGCTGCGCGTCGCGCCGGCCACGGGGCGGGCTGGTGTCCAATGGCTTTCAACCGCCCGGTCGCTGAGAAGATATGAAGAGACCAACATGCACCAGCCTGGCGAGGCAAGCCTCGGACCGGGATGCAGGATTCAAGATGCAGGATTCAAGATGCAGGATGCAGGATGCAGGATGCAAGATGCAGGATGCAGGATGCAGGATGCAAGACGCAGGGCACACGGGACTGCATCCTGAGTCTTGCACCCTGCATCAGGCAGGGCAACCTTGCCGCCGGAAAACTTGACTCATTTGTGACGACTTCTGGATTTCAAGGACTCTGGCCCTGCTCACCGCAAGCCTAAGCCTTGTGTTGACGATCGGCTGGTTCATAAACCGGAATACGTCTGGCAACTGGTTTGAGGAAACGGGTTTCTTCGTCAATCCCGGCACCACCGTCATTGCGGTTGTCGTTGTCGTTGTCGTAATCGTAGTTGTAGTCGAGATGATGATGGGATCTGGCCACGGACAACTTGACGATTGTCGCCTCTCTGGTGACTACGTGGCATAGTCCTGCGCTCTGGCGAAAGAGCTGAGTGGTGTTGATCGTCATGCCGGAGAGGAACCGGCTCGGTACGGAGTAGACGATTACGATTGCGATTACGATTGCGATTACGATTGCGATTACGATTACGATTACGACAACGAGGGAGAAAGGGAACCCCAACCAGACGCTTCACATGGACCTGGTGCGGCTGGCGCCGAACCAGGCCAGTGAGCTCCCCGGTCTGCAGCCGGCCTCACACCGCTGCCTTCCTGCAACACTCCATCAGATAGTCACGGGACTTCTTCAGCGCCTTGGCCATTTCGTCCGGCGGCGGCTCGTGGTGCATGAAAGGATTGACGTATCGGGCATAGCCGGCCTCGGCGAGGGCGGCCAGCCATGGGGTGCAATCGGCCGGGCCATGGCCGGGTAGTTGCTGTAAGCCCTTTCCCCGCTGCCAGGCGTAGAAGAACAGGAGCGACTCTCCGACCGTCCTGATAGCTTCCGGCACGGACACCCCGGCCCCCTGGAGATGATACGGCGCCAGAGCGATGCCAAGCCTCTTACTGGGATTGTGGTCCACGAACGCCTTCAACCCCGCCAGCGAGTTCAGAATGTTGCCGCCGTGGTTCTCCAGGGCGATGAACGAGTTGTGCTTCCCGGCCAGTTCGATGTCCGGTTTCAGCCCCTCGAGGAACTTCTTCATCCTTGCGGCCAGCTCCGACGGCTTGCCGGCTCGGGCCGCGCCGCGGACCGCAACACCCCCGCCGGCCTTGCCAAGCAACTCGGCGTATCGGGGATACCCGCCGTGGTAGACGCTGAAGGCATACAATTGAACCCCGTTCTCCTTGCAGCATTTGACAAGGCCTTGCGCACCGAGGCGATTGGCCACGTCGTCGAGGTGAGGACATCCGGCGTGCGCGCTCCATACGTCGACGGCATCGAACCCGAGACCCGCGATGCGTGCGATGGCTTCTTCAACCGGCAGCGAGCTGAACTGGATCGTCGAGGTGGACAGGCGCATTTCCCAACGATTCTTCTTTCCCGCCTCCTCGTCGGCCCGGCCGGCGAGCGGGCCGGTTGCGGCGGCCACGGCGCCGGCCGCAGCGCTCGAAAGAAACCCGCGCCTCGAAACGGGGATTCGCGGTCGTTGTTCGTCCTTCATGGCCGGGATCGACGCTACCACCACGGATTCTGTTGGAAAGGTTTTTTCACCTTGTTGCCCTCTCATGGCTTGCCGGTGATCAGGACGACTTCCTGCGGCGCCGGCCGGTGCAGCCGCTGCGTCGTGTCGCCCGCCGTGGGCATGTGTTTGGCGGCCAGAAAGTTCAGCCCCCCGGCGAGCCTGCAGCGGCGGAACGCCCCCGGCGGGCTTGTCCCGCCGGAGCGAACGATTGGTCAGCTAAAGCGAGGGTGCAACCGGATGCAGCCCGTGGGAAGCGCGAATGCTCCACCCACGGGCTGGTTCCTTGGGCGGACAACGTAGCTCACCAATCGTGGCTTCCGGCGGCACAAGGCCGCCGGGGGCCGTTGTGAGACGCCAGACACATGGCGCAGTGGCGGGCTCAACCCCCGGTTCATCGCTCCCATGCCTCGGGCATGGTCCATGGATTGGGCATTTTCCGGTGGAGTCCTTGGGAACCGGAACTCGTCACAGATGAGTCAAGTTCTTCGGGCCGCCATTTCGGTGAACGACAGCGGACGATTGGTCAGTTGAAGTGTCCACCGAGCGTTGGCGGGATTGGGGGTCAGTCGAATCGTTCAGTCCCGGTCAAGGAACCTTTGGCAGAGACTATTTTGCCCTTGGGTGGGCGTGGTTATAGACCTCGCGGAGGCGTTCCCGGGTGACGTGGGTGTAGATCTGGGTGGTGGAGAGGGAGGAATGTCCGAGGAGGGACTGGACGCTGCGGAGGTCGGCGCCGGCATCGAGGAGGTGGGTGGCGAAGGAATGCCGGAGCTTGTGGGGGGTGACGGAGAAGGGGATCTCGGAGAGAGCGAGGTATTTCTGCAGGAGGTAATTGATGGAACGCGTCGAAAGGCGCCGTCCGAGTTTCGAAATGAAGAGGGGGCCGCCGGTGACGCGGGCCGCCTCGCGGTAGTTCGCGACGGCTTGCCGGGCGTGGGCGCCGACGGGGACGAGGCGCTCCTTGGCGCCCTTCCCGATGACACGCACCGTGTCGTCGAGCGATTCCACGTCGCGGACGTCGAGGGCGGCGAGTTCGGAGAGGCGCAGTCCGGTCGAGTAGAAGAGTTCGAGGATGGCGGTGTCGCGCAACGGAAGCCAGTGCGGGGCCTGCTTCTCGAGGGGTGTCTGCAGTGGAAGGGCGAGGAGGTGTTCCATCTGGGCGAGGGTGAGCACGACCGGCAGTTGCCGTTCGAGTTTCGGGAGCTGGATTTCGGCCACCGGGTTGCGGGGCAGTCCATGCCGGAACACGAGGAACTTGTAGAAGGCGCGCAGGGCGGAGAAGTGGAGGCGGATCGTGGACCGGGCCAGCCCGCGTTTCATGGCATCGAAAAGATAAAGGCGGAAATGGTCGGGCTCGCAATCACGCCAGCTCCGGAAAGGCGCCCCCGTCCACTCGCGGAAGTCACGCAGGGCCTGGGCATAGTTGCGGAGGGTCCGCGGGGAGGCGTTCCTTTCGACCACGAGGAACTCGAGGAACTCGTCGAGATGAAGGTCGTTTGCGGCGGAGGACAAGGGGCTCGGGTCAGTTGCAGGCGTTTCGGGAGCATTCCGGGCAGGTTCCGAAGAACTCCAGTTCGTGGTAGAGATTGCGGTAGCCGGTCTTTCGGCGGATTTCGTCTTCGAGGTCGTGGACCGGGCACGGCGCGTCGATCGGGGCGATCGAGCCGCACTCGGTACAGATGAGGTAGTCGCGGTGCTGGCCGGGGATGACGAGGGCGAAGTAAGCGGCGCGCTGGTGGAGGCCGAGGCGACGGACGACGCCGGCGTCGGCCAACCGGTGGAGAAGGCGGTAGATGGTGGCGCGGTCGCACTGCCGGGCAAGGCGGTCGGAGGACTCGATCATGGGGAGCGTGAGAGGCCGGTCGGCCTCGAGAAGGGTCAGGAGCAGTTCTTCGAGGGCCTTGGTCCTGCGCATGCCGGCGGATCGGCATCGTTCCACGAGGTCTGCCAGCGGAGCTGCCATGGGCGGGAGTTTATCGTTGATGGCTTCGGAACGGCAGAAAAATCCCTTGCCACGGGGCACGGAAAGACCGAGAAGTCGCGCCATGATGCGAATCCTGAAGCGGGCGGCGGGACTGGTTGTCGTTGCGATTTTCACCGCCGGAACGGCGGGTGCGGTGGAATTGAGGCTCAAGTGGGAGCCGGGGAAGCGCTACGTGTTCGAGCACACCACGACCTCGGCGGCGACGATGGTGGTGCCGGGGCAGGGCGAGATGAAGAGCAGCACCGACATGGTTCAGGAGCTCCGGCATGAGGTTTCCGAACACGAGAAGGGAGCGAAGGTCACGAATGAAATCACCCGGATCAGAATGAAGACTGCGGTGGGAGGAATGCAGGTGATGGAATATGATTCCGCCGATCCGGCCAAGAGCGGCGGCCCGATGGGACCGATGTTGAAACCCCTCACGGAGATGGAATTTGTCTCGATCTATTCCCGGGCCGGCAGGCTGTTGGAGATCAAGGGACTCGAGGATTTCCAAGGGGCGCGGCAGTTCGGTCTCGGGAAGGAACAGTTGGAGCTGATGGCGAAGCAGACCGCCCTGTTGCTTCCGGAAAAGGAGGTCAATCCGGGGGACACTTGGGAGGCGGAGATGGAACTCCCCCTCGGCCCGCTGAGCGAGGACCCGGCCGTGCTCAAGATGAGGCTCAAGCTGGCCGGTGTGAAGGAGAAGGGAGGCAGGAAGGTGGCAGAAGTATCGATGACGGGGGATCTCGATATGAACATCAAGCAGAAGGGTGAAGCCGTCCTGTCGCTCAAGGCCACAAGGATCGAGGGCGCCATGGACTTCGACCTCGAACTCGGGCAACCGGTCAGGACCGAAACAACGCTCGATTTCGAAGTGCGCCTGCCGGCGGGAATGAACAAACAGGAAGGCGCGCCCGGGAAGCTTCCCATGAAGACCTTTTCCGTCAGCAGGCTGAAGGCGGTCGAGGACGTGAAGTAGGGGGCTAGTGGTCCGTCAAGATTGATCTGACGGATATTCGCTGGCGGGATGAAGCGCTGGTTGCGTTGGCGAAGCATCGAGAATCTACGGA
>CAYPUM010000039.1:0-3671 GCA_964413545.1 uncultured Roseibacillus sp.
GAAACCTGCACTACTCTGGCCAAAACGGGGCCGCCATGAAGAGATCCGTCAGGTTTCAAACCTGACGGGACCCTTGCAGGTTGGAAACCTGCACTACTCTGGCCAAAACAGGACCAGATCGAATCAATCGTCAGGCGGCAAATCCGGCGAGACCTCCGCAGGTTGAGAACCTGCACTCCCCCGGGTCTGGTTGCGGCCGCCCTTGAGCAGTTCGAAGAGTTCGGAGTCGGTCGAGAGGATGACGGTGCTGTCGCGGTCGAGGATGTCGTCGTAGGCCTCGAGGGTCTTGGTGAAGCGGTAGAACTCGCGGGCGGCGGCGTTCTTCGCGTAGGCGTTGGCGTAGATGGCGGTGGACTCGGCCTCGGCCTCGCCGAGGATTTCCTGGACCTGCTTGTAGGCCTCGGATTCGATGCGGCGCAGGTCGCGGTCCTTGTTGCCGAGGATGCGGGCCGCTTCGCCCTGGCCCTCGGAACGGAAGCGCTCCGCGATCTGCTGGCGCTCGGAGATCATGCGTTCGAAGATGCCGCGTTCCACGGCAGGGTTGTAGTTGATGCGCTTGAAGCGCACGTCGAGCAGTTCGATGCCGATGGCGGCCAGTTCGCCGCGGGCGTTGTCGCGGATCTTCTTTTCGATGGCGGAGCGGCCGACGTTGATCGGGTCGAAGCCGCCGGACTCGCCGAGCAGTTCGCCGATCTCGCCGGAGTATTCGGGGTCGCGTCCCTTGGTGGTGCGGATGATTTCGATGAGGTCGTGCTTGGCGACCTGCTCGCGGGTGGCGCTGCCGAGGATGTCGTCGATGCGCGACTTCGCGGAGCGTTCGTCGGTGAGGGCGGTGAAGTATGTGAGCGGGTCGGCGATCCTCCAGCGCGCGAACGTGTCGACAAGGATGTAGAGCTTGTCGCGGGTGGGCATCTCGGTCGTCGAGCCGTCCCATGCAAGGACGCGCTTCTCGAGACGGTTCACGCGGTGGATGAAGGGCGCCTTGAGGTGCAGACCGGCCTCCGTGACGGGCTTCCCGATCGGCTTCCCGAACTGCGTGATGATGACCTGCTCCCACATCGGGATCGAGTAGATCGTCCCGGTCGCCACCAGCAGGACGAGCAGGACGGCCAGCGCGACGAGCACGACGAGTATGTTCTTCATTTCGGGCGGTTCGGTTGGAGGGGTCTGGCGGCGCCCTCGCCGAGATGCAGGAGGGGCAGCACGCCGGAGGCGTCCTCGTCGATCACGACCTTCCCCTCGAGGGAAGCCAGGACCTTCTGCATCCGTTCGAGGTAAAGGCGCTGGCGGGTCACTTCAGGGGCCTTCTCGTATTCCGCGAAGAGGGCAAGGAAGCGGTTCGCGTCGCCCTTGGCTTCGTTGACCCGCTTCAGGGCGTTGCCCTCGGCCTCCGCGATCTTGCGGTCGGCCTCGCCGCGGGCCCGGGGGACTTCGCGGTTGTATTCGCCCCGCGCGATGTTGATCGACTTTTCGCGCTCCTGCTGCGCCTCGTTGACCTCGTTGAACGAGGCCGCCACGGCCCGCGGCGGGTTGACGTTCTTGAGCTGCACTTCGACGATCTTGAACCCGAGCCCGTAGAGGTTGACCAGTTTCTGGAGCTTCAGGTGGCACTGGTTCTCGATCTCGGCCCGTCCGATCGTGATGACTTCGTCGACGGTGCGGTCGCCGACCAGTTCCCGCATGATGGACTCCGAGGAGTCGCGAAGGGTGTCCTCCGGGTTGCGCACCTGGAAGAGGTAGTCGGTGGGCGTGTCGATCCGGTAATGGACGACCCACTCGACCATGGCGGCGTTCTTGTCGCCGGTGATCATCGATTTTGAGCGCTCCTGTTCCTCGTATCCGACGGTCTGTTTCGGGTTGGAGGCGCCCTGGGTGGCGAACCCGAATTCGAGCTTGTACTGGCGGCGCACCTTGACGATTTCGACATGGTCCACCCCGAAGGGGATCTTGAATTGCAGGCCGGGTTTGGTCGAGTGGCTGTACTTGCCGAAGCGCAGCACGATGCCCTCGGCCTCGGGCGGCACGGTGTAGATGCCGCTTTTCAGGGCCCACAGGATCACCACCATGGCCGCCAGCCCGATGACCACCGTCCCGCCGGGAAGGCGGCGCCGCCACCGGTGGAGCTTCACAAGGAACGCGGACAGGTCTTGGTTCGCCACGCCCCGAGTCTCCCGCGATCAGCCCTCCGCTGCAATGAGGAATTTCGGAAGCCAAGGGGAATGGGAATCTCGGATCTCAGATCTCGGATTTCAGATTTCACGCCTCCCATCCCGGATTTGAAATCTCAGATCTGAGATCTGGAATCAGAAATCCGGAACCTCCCCCCGTCCGGCTGCGACAGAGTGCGGCGGCAAGATGACGCATCGGGGGCGAATTCGCGTCAGAATTTCCCGCCCGGCGGCCGGCGAGGGATGGGCAATATGCTGAAAATCAGACGGTTGTGTTCCCAAAGGGTGTTGGCATGCGGCCTGATAAGAGATGAGATGGCGGATCAAGCCGCCAAACGAAACAGAACAAGAAAATCAACCCACAAAAGGAGGTAATTGAAATGCAACTGATCAGGTATCAACGACCCGAACTCAGTCTGCCTTCACGCGGATTCGAGAGCCTGTTCCGTCGGCCGCTGTGGGAAGGGCGCAACTTTCCCTCGCTGTTCGACTGGGACTCGCTGTGGGCGGACTACCTGCCCGCGGAGCGGCTGCCGGCGGACCTCTACGAGGACGAGGAAGCGTATTACGCGCGCCTCGAAGTCCCCGGCGTGAAGAAGAAGGACGTCAAGGTGGAACTCGAAAACGCCGTCCTGACGGTGAGCTTCGAGCGTCGGAGCGGCGAAGGAGAGGAAACCGAGTCGGTGGAGACCATGTCGCGGTCGCTCTCGGTCCCCGACGGGATCAAGGGCGACAAGGTGAGCGCCAAGCTCAAGGACGGGATCCTCACGATCACCATGCCGAAGCCCGAGGCGAGCAAGCCGCGCAAGATCGACATCCACTAACAACCCGAACCGAGGGGAGAGCGGACCCGGCCCCGGCCGGAGACGCCCCTCCCCGAATCGAAAGGAGACCAACCATGTCAACCGAAGTTGTCGAAAAGAAACAGGATGAAGGAACCCGGCGCGAGACGTTCGTGCGTCCGCCGTTCGAGACCGTGGCCGGGAAGGAGGCCTACAAGCTCCGGGTGCGCATGCCCGGAGTGACCAGAAGCGGAATCGACGTCACGGTGGTGGACGATGAACTCACCGTCGTGGGCCGCCGCGAGGACCGCGTCCCCCAAGGCTGGCATCCGGTGTTCTGCGAACTGCAGGACGTCGATTACCGGCTGCGGGTGCGCCTGAACCTCAAGGTCGACCAGGAGAAGATCGAAGCTCAGGTCGAAGACGGGATCCTCACCCTGACCCTCCCGATCCAGGAGGCGGCCAAACCCCGGAACATCGAAGTGAAATAGCCCGGGTGAAGTGACTGTGATGGTTGCGGCCGGCAGCCCCCCCCGGGGCGCCGGCCGCCGTCGTCTTGCCCGTAAACACAGGTTCAGAGGGTGGCGCAGGTTTCCAACCTGCGAGAGTCGGCCGGGAATTCTTCCCGGCCCATCAGGGGGATTGAGGGCTGCACCGAATCAGCCGGCAGGTTGCAAACCTGCACTACCCTGGACGGATTGCCGGTCCGTTTTGCGGGCGG